>JBFYSV010000210.1:0-26740 GCA_041301185.1 Anaerolineae bacterium | reverse complement strand
TATAGTTTATAGAAAGCGCGTTTCTGCCTCGTTGCTACATGCGTTTCGGAAAGCGTTTCTAAACTCACAAATGGGAAATTACCCCCTACTCAAGACTCTTAATCAGAATACAATCTCCCCTTAACCCCTACGAAATTGACGATTTGGAGTGGAAATGTTTTAATTTTCTGGACTTAATGCCGCTCCGACCAGCGCGGGGGTATTCCGTTTTGTAACGAATAGCTTTTGAGCATTAAGTGCACCATCCAACTTAAGGAGTTGAAAGTATGACATATCCTGCAAAACAATCGCGGTTAAGCCGACGGTCGGTCTTGAAATTGGGCGGCATGCTTGGTGCAGTACCCATCGGCAAATCACTGGACAAAGTTGTTGCTCCGCCTCCTCCAAACCCTTTACGATCCCCGGAACGCTGGCTGAGCAGCCGCCTGGTAGAACCCTTGCCTCTGCCACCGCTGGAGGTCATTGCCCTAAACCATCTGGCTTTTGGACCACGCCCCGGCGACCTGGAAAGCTTCCGCAATCTAGGGGCGACAGACGAGCAGCGCCTGATTGCATTCGCAGACCAGCAGCTAAATCCCGCCAGTATTCTTGACAGTGCTTGTGACGCACGTTTGATAAACGAAAACTTTCAAACAATGCAGAAATCGCTCGAACAATTGTGGGCAGATCACGTGGTCAACAATGACCAGGGCTGGGAGTACCGCATGCTCCCTTTGACGGAAAGCGAGAGAGCAGCATGGATCCGCGCGGTTTATAGCAAGCGGCAATTGTTTGAAATACTGGCTGATTTTTGGCACAATCACTTTAATGTCTATGGGTGGCATTCTTATGTCGGGCCGGTGTTTGTCCACTACGATCGAGACGTGATCCGAGCCAACGCCCTGGGCAACTTCCGGCAAATGCTGGAAGATGTCGCCAAAAGTACTGCTATGCTCTATTACCTGGACAATTACATAAATCAAGTGGGGGGCTTCAACGAGAACTGGGCGCGCGAGCTCTTAGAGCTCCACAGCCTTGGCGCTGAGAACTACCTGGGGGTGATGGATCCATTCAGCGTCCCAGTCGACGAGAATGGTTTGCCGGTTGGTTATGTGGACAATGATGTTTATGAAGCCGCGCGCTGCTTTACCGGTTGGAGGTTAGATTACAGCTCCTGGGAGCCAGGCGTAGGCCAGAGTGGCACCTTCCTTTATTATCCAGACTGGCATGATCGCGCCAATAAATTCTTTATGCAGAAATACCTGCCTGCCGACCAGGCGCCTCTGAAAGATGGACTGGATGTGCTGGACGCAATCGCTGCTCATCCGGGAACCGCCCGCCATATCGCTCGCAAGCTGGCCCGGCGTTTGATCAGCGATAACCCGCCGGAAGAGGTGGTTGCTGCTGCTGCGGCGGTATTTATCTCCCATGTTGACAGCCCCGACCAGCTCAAGCGGGTGGTGCGTGTGATAATTCTCTCGGATGCCTTTCGCACCACCTTCGGAGACAAGATCAAGCGGCCCTTTGAATGTGCTGCCAGCATCTTGCGCATTACCAACGCGGATTTCATCCCCAGCAACGAATTCTCTTGGAACTCGGATGACATGGGACAGCCCTTGTTTTCCTATGGCGCCCCCAACGGCTATTCGGACGAAAAAGAAGATTGGACCGGCACCACTTCGCTATTGCAACGCTGGCAGCTGACCAACGCCCTGCTTGAAGGCTGGATCGAAGGCTCTGTTATCGATCTGGTCAGCCAAATGCCATCCAGCGTTCGCACGCCCAATGCAATCGCTGATTTCTGGATCAATCGTATCTTGGGACGGCCGATGCACCCTGCTGAAAACCGCCAGGAGATCGTAGAGTTTATTGCCCAGGGTCGCAATCCAGACTTCGACTTGCCGGATGATATGCGCATTGAGCGCACGCCGCGTATGGTAGCCCTGATCCTGATGAGCCCAGATTTTCAATATCGCTAGGGAGGTGAAGCAGTGAGTTCAAAGAAGTTATCGCGTCGCCAGTTTTTGGTGGGCTGTTCGTCCGCCATTGCTGCCATGGCTGGGGCACGTCTCACCAGCCTGGCATTTGCAAACCCAGGAGAAAGCGGTGCTTATAACGAAGATATCCTGGTTGTTGTATTCCTGCGTGGGGGCTGGGATGCCATGAATGTGGTTATGCCGGTATCTGGAGAAGACCGTGGTCACTACGAAGCTGCGCGCAGTGAGTTACAGGTTCCAGTTAGCGGCGAAGGTGCTGCTATCCACCTGGATAACCAGTTTGGCATGCACCCCGCAATGGCGCCTCTATATGATCTGTATACGAACAAAAACCTGGCGATTGTCCAGGCAGCCGGCCTGACCAGCGATACTCGCAGCCATTTCGACGCTATGCAATATATTGAGCTGGGAACCCCCGGCCAAAAAAGCGCCACTACCGGCTGGATCACCCGCCACCTGGAAAGCGCTCCCAATTTGCCCCCCTCTATTCTTTTACCTGCGTTATCGGCAGGGAACTCCCAGACCATGTCATTACTTGGCAGCTATGAGACCGTGGCGATGGATAGCCCGGGTGATTTCTCATTCACCGGAGACTGGTACTACAAAGATTTGCAACGGGCGGCTTTGCGCAACCTATACCAGGGCGATAGCTGGCTTTTCCAGGCTGGCATACAGACCCTGGATGCGGTAGATTTGATCGAAAGCGCTAACCCTGGCGATTACACCCCAGCCAATGGGGCCGTATACCCCGGCGGCTCTTTTGGTTCCAATCTCCAAACCATCGCCCAGATGATTAAGCTCGATGTAGGGCTACGCGTGGCAACCATCGACCTGGGAGGCTGGGATACCCACGAAGGTCAGGGAGATGGCTCGGAGGGCTATTTTGCGGATCTGCTTGCAAACTTGTCACAGGGGATGGCTGCGCTCTACACCGACCTGGATACAGGCGGTGCCAGCAGCTACACCAGTCGGATGACCATGGTCGTGATCAGCGAGTTCGGACGGCGGTTACGAGAGAATGCCAATCACGGCACAGACCACGGTCATGGCAGCACGATGCTGGTTCTTGGTGGACAAGTGAACGGAGGTCAATTGTACGGAGACTGGCCTGGTTTGGGGGTCGACCAGCTGTACGATCGAGCTGATCTGGCTGTTTCTACCGATTACCGCCGCATCCTGAGCGAAATCCTGATCTCTCGCCTGGGCAATTCCAACCTGGATTATGTCTTCCCTGGCTATCAGGGCTATCAACCCATGGGATTGGTGCGCAGCATCGATGAACCGCCACCCATTTTGAATCAAAAAATATATTTGCCTGGTGTAATGCGCCAGGTTGAGCCTTAACGGATTGCTATAAATCAATTATCACTTCGAAAGTGCACTTTTGAGAGTCTGAGCGCGCCGCCGAGCTTGCCTCCCTGGTTTTGGTGCATACCGCCACCGCCATGGACACGCGGGAAAGCGCCATGCAGCTACTGGGGGAAATCGAATGCAGCTTGCCAGAGGATGAGTTCGCAGCCGCCTGGCAACGCGGGCGCTCTCTGCTGCTCCATGCAATTGCCGAGAGCTACCTGCCCAGACAGGCGGATTAACTCTTGCACGAGCGGGATATATCGACTCCTACAACAGCCTAGCCCAGCAAGCCGGTGACCCCTCCGAATACCATCGCAATCACTGCGTTGCCGATCAAAACGATGACAAAGCCAATTGCAATTGTGATAAAGGCTTTCATATTATCCAGGTCCAGGCCCTGGCGCACCGCGATGAACACGGCTGCCAGCGACCAGACCAGGCCGATCAGCCAGCCTACGCAGGGGATGATCGCCAGGCATTGCGGAGCGTAGGCAAAGCCGATCACCCGCAGCATCTCATCCAGGCTTGCCTGCCCCTTGAAAAATGTAGTGCCCACGAAATAGGTTACCGCAGACCACAGCAACCAGCCTATAAACACCCAGGCGAAGCTGGAAAGGAAATTTCCGAAGAAACTCTTGCCGCTGACCATGGCGCCTACCCCGCTGCCAAAGCCCGAAAGCAAGGCAATGATCGCTACAACCATCGCTGCCTGGCTGGTTGCGGACTGGTTGTGCTCGATCTCCTCAAAGGTGTTTGGATCCAGCTTGAAAATACCGGGGATGTATTCGAACATATTGACCTCCATAATGTTATCGTAACACCTGACTCCTGTATAATTCAAACCCTGAAGTATGGCTTCCGTTGCGCAGACATGATTATCGTTTTGTTAAAATCACGGTATGAGCCTGCGCTTATGGTTAGCAGCCTCACCTGCCCGAATTTCCGGGTGTTCAGCTAGACGTTCTGGCGATGCGTCTGTGTGAGTATTCATCTATACTCTATCCAGTTCAGTTGAGTATCTATATTGATTGTACTGGAGGTATCTCATATGTCTAACGAAAACAACCCCTTGATTGCTCTTTCCGATGCAATGGTAGCGGCGGTAGAGAAAGCCGGCGCAGCCACGCTAATGGTTAACGCCCGCCGGAGGATGCCCGCCAGCGGTGTGGCCTATGCTCCTGACCTGATCCTGACAGCCGACCATGTCCTCGAGCGAGATGAAGATATCCGGGTCGGGTTGCCAGATGGCAGCCAGGTACCAGCCACGCTCGCCGGGCGTGACCCGGGCAGCGACCTAGCCCTATTGCGCCTGGAAAGCGCCCTGGCAGCTCAGGCAGAGCCGATACCCCAGCCTGCCCGTATCGGGCAGCTTGTCCTGGCCCTGGGCAGACCCTCCCCGCAGGGCATCCAGGCCAGCCTGGGAGTGGTCAGCGCCATCAATGGCCCGCTGCGCACCGGACGGGGCAGTTTGCTGGAACAATACCTGCGCACGGATGCCATCCCCTACCCGGGATTCTCCGGCGGGCCGCTGGTGGATGCCGCCGGACGCGTGGCAGGCATTAACACTTCCGGACTGGCGCGAGGCGCATCCCTCGCCATCCCAGCTGGACTGGCCTGGAGCCTGGCAGGGATCCTTGTCCAGCACGGCCATATCCAGCGTGGCTTCCTGGGCGTGCGCAGCCAGCCGGTGGCAATCCCCGCCGCCCAGCAGCAGGCATTGGGACGCGAGCAGGCTTCCGGCTTGTTGCTGGTTGGAGTTGAGACTGATAGCCCCGCCGAAGCAGGCGGGTTGCTGATCGGCGATATCATTGTCGCCATTGCCGGGAACCGGGTAACCGACCCAGACGAGCTGGCTGCCAGCCTAACCGGCTCGGTAGTCGGTAAACCCACCCCGGTCGAAGTGGTGCGCGGCGGCAAG
This sequence comes from Anaerolineae bacterium, assembly GCA_041301185.1. Classification (GTDB taxonomy): domain Bacteria; phylum Chloroflexota; class Anaerolineae; order Anaerolineales; family UBA4823; genus JAQBDA01. The sequence goes on along the minus strand of JBFYSV010000210.1, from coordinate 21,493 downwards.
CCAGCCACAATTACGGTTACAATTGGGGAACGAAAATAATGAGCGAAAGGTTTCTCTCAGCGATGCTAGACGATTCGATGGCTGAGGTTGCCCGGCGGGTGCAGCGCAGCCTGGTTGTGGTGCACAATGGTCGCCGCGGCGCCGGAGCAGGGGTGGTCTGGCGGGCGGGAGGCTATATCATCACCAACTACCATGTGATTGCCCACGGCAAGCCAGCGGTTTCCATTCAGGATGGCAGTGAATATCCAGCCCGCGTTGTGGCGCAGGCTCCCGATCTAGACTTGGCGCTGCTCCAGATCGATTCCCCTCAACACCCTGCCGCCCTGCTAGCTGATTCGCGTGGTATGCAGGTAGGACAGATTGTCTTTGCGATCGGTCACCCCTGGGGTCAGCGCGGCTATGTCACCGCCGGGGTGATCAGCAGCCTGGACACAGTCCAGACCCGCAACGGACATGGCGCTGTGCCGATCATCCGTTCGGACGTGCTCCTGGCGCCGGGTAACTCTGGCGGGCCGCTGGTGAACGCGGCTGGCGGCGTGCTGGGCATCAATACAATGATTGTCGGCGGCGACCAGGGTGTGGCAATACCCAGCCACGTGGTAGAGTCTTTTGTCAACCAATCGATCGAAGAGCGAGGCGGAGCGAGAAATTGATCCAGGTGCTGGTTGTTGCGCCTGCGCTGGCTGTCCGAGCTGGCTTGAGGGCGCTGTTGGGTGAGGATGCGGACATCGAGGTCGCCGCTGAGGCTGTTAGCTTGCTGGAAGCTGGGGATTCACAGGCCAGCCTGCCGGAGCCGATCGACGTGCTGGTTATCCACGATGCCGCGATTCCCCTGGTGGAAGGCGAGTCCCGCGCCAGTCTCGAGTCCGTGCTGCACTCTGCTGAGCCAGCCGCATTATTGCTCCTGATAGACGGCGAGACATACCTCACCCGCCTGCTGCCCGGTCTGGGCACCCGCGCCTGGGGTGTGCTGCCGCTGGATAGCTCCCTGGAGGAGCTACAGGCTGCCGTAAAGGCCTTGCACCACGGTTTGCTGGTCGGCACACCCGCCCTGCTGGGGCAAGTACTGGCTTCTCCCGCCCAGGATAAAGCACCACAGGCAGTAACCGCCTCGGAGGCGCTCACCGAGCGCGAGATGCAGGTGCTGGGGCTGCTCGCCCAGGGCCTGGCAAATAAACAAATCGCTGCCCGGTTGGGAATCAGCGAGCACACGGTTAAATTTCATGTTTCGGGAATTTACACCAAGCTAGGCGCCACCAGCCGCACCGAAGCCGTGCGGCTTGGCGTGCGTCAGGGACTGATTGTCCTGTGAATCAAAGCGTGGGTTGCGACATATCGCAACCCACGCAAAACAGCTTTCCAAACTCTCTTTAGTTCTTGCTGGCGATCTCTTTCGCCTTGCCCTCGATCATCTGCGGGCTTTCCACGCTGCGGATCTCAATCCGCTTGGGCTTGACTTCCTCGCGCTTGGGCAGGTGCAGGGTCAGAACACCGGCGGTATAGTTCGCCTGGATTGCCTCGCCATTGATGCCGCGCGGCAGGCTGATGCTGCGGGTGAATAAACCGTAGCGGCGCTCGCGCAGGTGGTAGCGGGCATCCTCTTTTTCCTCTTCGCTACGAACCTCGCCCTTGATGGTCAGGGTGTTGTTTGAAAAAGTCACGTCGACGTCTTCCGGCTTGACACCTGGCAAGGAGGCCTCAACGATGAATTCATCTTCCTTCTCGCGCACATCCAGAGCAACGCCCCATGTTACTGTCTCGGGATACTCTTCGCCCTCGCTGAAGAAGCTGTCCACCATCCGGTCCATACTGCGGCGCATGAGCGCCAGGTCACGATACGGGTTCCAACGGGTAATATAGTTCATGGTCTACCTCCTTCTTAAATTGTGATTTAACTATAATGAGTAAGCATTTATTTGCCTTATATGTTAATAAAACAATGTTTGAATACCATATGAGAAATATAGGAGATTTATAAGAAGAGCCGCAACCTCCCAGTTGCACCCACTATTACGCTGACATCTGCCTGCTTCGGGGGTGCGTCCCAAAAATCGGAGGGTTTGCAAAACTGTAATATCCTGCTGGCTCCACCTTGCATATCTATAAACATTTTAAGCATAGGTTTTTGATATAGTCACTACTGTTTGATAAGTTTCATGAATTTAATGGTGGTGAACGTGCGGTCGGTGCTCAGGTATGGAGTGTTGACCGCTTTGTTTTTTTCTGGTCGAAGCCACGTCTTACCTGGCTTCATGTCTCAATTCATCGTGAAAGGAAGGCTAAAATGTTTCGACTCGGCTGGTTAAAAACGCTCAATTTCCTCATCCTGATTCCACTTCTGGTGGGGCTGGTTGGCACGGGTGGGTCCGGCGCATGGGCAGCAGGATTACCCAGGCTCTACTCCGAGGTTCCAGCAGGTAGCGCCTTCACTTATCAGGGGCAGCTCAAACTCAACGGGGAGACTGTGAACGGCGCTTGCGATTTCTTGTTCGGATTATGGGACAATCCAGTTGACGGGCTACAGCTAGGGGGTAATCTGGATATTCCTGCAGTAAATCTGATGGACGGTTATTTCTCAGTATCTCTGGATTTTGGTCCAGGCTTGTTCAACGGGCAGGCTCGCTGGCTGGAAGTGGCTGTGCGCTGCCCGGCTGGGAGCGGGGACTATGAAATCCTGGGACGGCAGGAGCTATCTCCATCCCCACATGCCCTATACGCGCAGGCTGCTCCCTGGGCCGGACTAACCAATATGCCTGCCTCATTTTCTGACGGCATCGATGATGACACTCTTTACAGCGCAGGAATAGGGCTGTTAATGAATGGGGTTGAACTTTACGCCGATACAGATTATTTACAACGCCGGGTAAGCGGGGTGTGCTCGAATGGCAGCGCGATCCGCGAAATCTTACCCGATGGCACAGTGTCCTGTGAGTCTGCTGGCAGTGGTGATATTACAGAGGTGATCGCTGGAGATGGGCTCTCGGGTGGTGGGACAACTGGGGCGATCACCCTCACCTTGGTCTATTCGGGCACTGGCACTGCCTTTACGGTTGCACGCTCAGACCACGATCACGATGCGTTTTACAGCCTGTTAGGGCATACCCACCTGGGCAGTGAGATCACCAGCCCGGTCAATAATGCTATCTATTCCACCTGGGCGGTCACAGCCACCCACACTCTCACGTCGGCTTTCGCCACCTCAGCTGGGTTTGCCAGCACGGCCGGAGACGCGGATACACTGGACGGACAGCATGCCGCGTCCTTTGCATCATCAACCCATGAGCATGACGCCGACTATGTCAACGAAGGTCAGACGGATAGTGTCACCTCCGCCATGATCGTCAATGGCACGGTCAGCGCCAATGACCTGCTGGATGGCAGCGCGCTGAACGAGATCCTGGACGACGACGGAGAAGATTCCGGCCTGGATGCCGACCTGCTCGACGGGCAGGAAGCTACATCCTTCGCCCCTTCTACCCACAATCACGACGCCACCTATGTCAACGAAGGTCAGACGGATAGCGTCACCACAGGGATGATCACCAATGGAACGGTCAGCGCAGCCGATCTGCAGGATGGCACTGCTCTGAGCGAGATACTGGATGACGATGGGGCAGGCTCCAGCCTGGATGCTGATCTGCTGGACGGTCAGCATGCCAGCTTCTACCAAAATGCATCCAATATCAATGCTGGTGCTCTAGGCATAAGCTATTACAGCGCCTATACAGATCTTGGATCTGAGGGCTACCTGGGCAATGCGGCGGGTGATTTGGCGCTAAACAATGGCACTTTACAGCCCAGTCTGAACGCTGACGCAGTCGATGGCTACCACGCCGCTGCTTTTTGGAACATTTCAGGCAACAGCGGTACAACTCCAGGCACACATTTCCTGGGCACCACAGATAACCAGGCATTGGAAATCCGGGTGAACAGTGCTCGTGTCTTGCGCCTGGATCCGAACGCTACCAGCCCCAACCTGCTCGGCGGTTACTCAGGAAATACATACCAGGCAGGCGCGTCCGGCGTTACTATCTCTGGTGGCGGGCAGTCCGGAGGCACGAATCTGGTGTACGATAACTTCGGCACAATCGGCGGAGGCGGCAGCAACAATGCTGGCAGCAATGATGGCAACCCGGCGAGCGCACACTACGCGACTGTAAGCGGTGGGGCCAGCAATAGCGCTTCTGCAAACTATTCTGCTGTTGGCGGAGGTGTTTGGAACATCGCTGCTAGCACCTATGCTGTGGTGGCAGGTGGATACTCAAATGTCGCAGGTGGTCCAAACAGTTCCGTGGTAGGCGGACTCTCTAACTCTGCTGCAGGACAGTATGCCGCCATCGGCGGAGGTTACAGCAATTATGTTTCAGCAGGTTCCGGTGCAATTGCTGGTGGCTTTGACAACGATGCAGGAAACTATGTTTTCGTCGGAGCAGGGAGTTTGAACGCTGCACCAGCAACTTATTCCGTGATCGGCGGGGGATACCACAACACAGGCAACGCCACATATGGGACAATCGGCGGAGGTTATCAGAACACCGCCAATGGCGGGTTCGCGGTAATTGGTGGCGGTCAGCAAAACTCTACCAATAACCAGTACGCTACGGTAGGCGGCGGTCAGCAAAACACCGCGCTTGGCCAGAACAGCACCGTCAGTGGCGGTTACAGCAACGATGCTTCCCAATCTTACGCCACTGTCGCTGGCGGCTATGATAACACTGCTGCGGCGCCTCTCAGCTTCGCGGCCGGCAACCGGGCGAGAGCTGTCAGCCAGGGCGCTTTCGTGTGGGGCGACTCCCAGGCCGCCGATATTGTTTCAACGGGTTCCAACCAGTTCATTGCCCGCGCCGGCGGACGTTTCTTTTTCCTGCTGGGCGGCATGGCTGACCAGGGAGGATATATCAACACATCCACCGGCGCTTACCTGTCCATGGGCGGCGCCTGGGTGAACGCATCCGATCGTAACCTCAAAGAAAACTTCGCCGACATTGACTCGGGCGAAATCCTGCAGCGCCTGGCTGGGATGAGCATCCAGTCCTGGAATTATAAATCCGAAGACGCGACAGTCCGCCACATCGGTCCCACCGCGCAGGATTTTCATGCAGCCTTCGGGGTCGGTAATAGCGATACTTCTCTGGGTACGGTGGATGTCGATGGCGTCGCACTTGCATCCATTCAAAGCCTATATCAGATGGTGCAGGAGAAAGATACAAAGATCGCCGCACAGAGCGAGCAGATTGCCGACCTGGAAGCCCGGCTATCGGCAATGGAAACCCGTCTTGGCGGTCAGAGCAAGCCTCTGGCATCATTCTCGATGTGGAGCATGCTGCCCCTGGTCTTTGCCGGACTGCTGGCGGGTTTGTGGGTTGAAAGAAAGCGAGACAACCAATGAGACAGAGAGCATTCGTGCTTGTGGTAGTCATCCTCTCGTTGGCAATTCTAACCACCGCAGCCCTGGCGGCAGATGGCTTTGATCTATCCTGGTTGACGGTGGATAGCGGTGGCGGGCGGCTCTCCACTGCCTCATATCAGCTCGATGGGACAGTGGGGCAACATGATAGTAACGCAACCCTGAGCGCGGGTGGCTACAGACTCAGCGGGGGGTACTGGGCAGGTACAGCGGGGCAAATCACGGGTTCCTCCATTTACATGCCGCTGGTAATCAGAGAGAATTAAGAAAAAAGGGGTGTATTCGACGGCTCTGCCGCCTAATACACCCCATCCACATCAATCGGAAAATTTCGGGCTTAGAGGCCAGTTTTAATGACTGTGACCGTGGCTGTGCACATGCCCGTGGTCGAGCTCCTCTGCGGTCGCCCAGCGCAGGGATATCACCTCCACAGTGAAGTGCATATCCTTGCCTGCCAGGGGATGGTTAAAATTCAACTTCACATTTCCCTCCCCCACCTCCACGATGTAAGCCTGCATCTCGTCGCCTTCCTCGTCCTTCAGCAGCAGCTCCACGCCGGGCTCTAGCGGGATGTGGGTGGGAAATTCACTCAGTGGAATTTCCGCCAGCGCATCCGGGTCCAATTCACCATAACCTTCATCGGGCGGAACAACAAACTCTTTACGCTCTCCCGCTTGCAAACCGTACAGGTTACTCTCCAGACCCTGGATCACATGCCCCTGTCCCTGGATGAACTCGATTGGCTCGTGATCCTGTGAAGTATCGACAGTGTCACCATCCACCTTAACAGTATAATTCATCGTGACAACCACATTGTTTTCGACTTTTTCGGGTTGGCTGTTGTTCATAAATGTATCTCCTGGGTATAACCGCCGGGCTTGCAAAACCTGCGAAATGGGCAAGATGAGTGCGAGTCAATCCAGGCGATCATAAAATATGTGCCTAAAATTGTAACATACTGTCAGGGATACACATTCCTATCTAATCAGATGCTCATGTCGGGTGTTAAATGATGATGGGGTGTTTTACGGAAATATTTCCATAAAACACCCCAACCTCATAATCTTGAGAAGGGCTCAGGACACCGGCCTTACTGGAAAAGATCGTGCTCCCGCAAGCGGCCTTCCACAGGTGGCCAGGCGCGCATGAACTGGTCTTTTTCACCGAACAAGACCTGCGCCCAGCGCATCGGTCCGCGGCGCAGCCCGCCCCCATCTAACTGGCTGGAATGGCATTGCGAGGCCTCGTCTTTGACCTGGCTCACATGGCGGTAGTCGATGCTGGCATGGGTGGGGAAATCCCCGTCTTCCACCAGGTCCGCCAGATTGATATCCTGGTTGCGCCCGAAACGGCGCGGGTCTTTGCCCAGCAAGGGCATCACCCACACCGCAAAGCGCAGGAAGCTCTTAGGGATGATATGAAAGTACAGCTTCTGAGGCTGATATGAGGGCAGGTCGGTTATGTATTCTGGGTCGCCAGCCAGTTTAAAGGCCTCCACGGTAGCCTTGTGGATGGCGATATGGTCGGGGTGTTTGTATCCACCGATGGGGTCGAAAGTGAGCACCACCTGCGGGCGTAACTGGCGGATATAGTGGACAACCCGGCTGGTGACTTCCTCCAGCGGCGCAGAGACCAGCGATTGGGGATGGGTGTTATCCGGGCTGCCTGGCATGCCTGAGTCGCGGTAATCCAGGAAGTGGACTTCTGTCAGCCCCAGCTTCTCGGCAGCGCAGCGCAGCTCAGCCTCGCGCCGTTCAGCAATCGAAGCAAAGCCTTGCAGGTAGCGTGGGTCCACGCTGCCCGCCTCACCCCGCGTGGCGCATACCAGATGGACGTTAGCGCCGCGCCGGGTGTAGAGGGCCAAGGTACCGCCCATCCCAAAGGATTCGTCATCCGGGTGAGCCAGTACCGCCAGTATCGTTTTCTCGCCATTTTCCATAGATCTATTCACACCCTGTCAGAGTTCTTGGACTTACGCAGTTGGTGGGAGGATGGGGGTGTTTGGGCAGGCGATGCCCGCCCAAACACCCCCGATTTTCCCCTGAACTGCGTAACTACTAAGCTAATAGATCGGCAGGCTGGGATCAACCTCACGCGCCCAGGCATTGATCCCGCCCTTGAGGTTCTTCATCTTGCGGAAACCAGCGCTGGCAAGGAGTTCCAGGGCGCGCGCCGAGCGGGTACCCGATTTGCAGAACAGCACCATCTCCTCGGCGCTATCCAGCTCAGACATGCGCCCCGCCAGCTGCCCCAGGGGGATCAGCACGGCGTCCTCCAGCCGGGAGATCTCCAGCTCGTGCGGCTCGCGTACATCGATCAGGCGCAGGTGGTTACCTTCTTTCAGCCGCTCCGCCAGCTCGCCGGCGCTGATATCCCAGCCGCCACCCACTGTCCCTTCTTCGTGATCGTGGGAGGGCACGCCGCAGAAAGCTTCGTAGTCGATCAGCCCGGTCACTTCCGGGTTGGGACCGCACACTTTGCAGTTGGGGTTCTTGCGCAGCTTGACGAAGTCAAAAGACATATCCAGTGCGTTGTACAGCATCAGCTTTCCGATCATCGGCTGTCCGATACCCAGGATCAGCTTTAGCGCCTCGGTAGCCTGCAGGGTGCCGATCGTGCCGGGCAGCACGCCCAGCACACCGCCCTCGGCACAGGAAGGTACCAACCCCGGTGGGGGCGGCTCCGGGAACAGGCAGCGGTAGCACGGGCCTTCCCTGGCATAGAACACGCTGACCTGACCCTCGAAGCGGAAGATCGAGCCGTACACATTCGGCTTGCCAGTCAGCACGCACAGGTCGTTGGTCAGGTAGCGGGTGGGGAAGTTATCCGTACCATCGATGATAATATCGTACGGCTCGGCGATGCGCTTGGCGTTCTCTGAAGTGAACGGCTCGTTGTACACGTCCACCTGGATATCCGGGTTGATATCCAGCATGCGCCGGCGGGCCGATTCGACCTTCAGCTCGTCCAGGCTGGACATGCCGTGGATCACCTGGCGCTGCAGGTTGGAGTAATCCACCACGTCGTAGTCCACCAGGCCGATGCGCCCCACGCCTGCCGCCGCCAGGTAGAGCGCCACCGGCGAGCCTAAGCCACCCGTGCCGATCACCAGCACCGAAGCCGCCAGCAGCTTGCGCTGTCCTTCCAGCCCGACCTCGGGGATCAGCAGGTGGCGCGAGTAGCGCAGGATTTCTTCATGAGAGAGTGAAGGTAGCATATGTTATATTCCATATATATCAAGTGCGGTGTGCGACGTGCGATGTATATTCTTTGATACGGTCACATCGCACTTCGCACTTTGCACCTACACTCCCCCCGCAATACTGGGGATGAGCATCAGGCGGTCGCTGTTCTTGAGGGGCGTCTCCATCCCTTGCAGGTCTTTGACGTTATCCTCGTTCAGGAACAGGTTGACGAAGGGGCGCAACTGCCCGTTGCCATTGAATAGGTGCGGGCGCAGCGCCGGGTAATGGACGACCAGGTCGTCCATTACCTCTGCCACATTGCTACCTTGCAGGGCGAGCTCGGCCTGCCCATCGGTGTAAGTGCGTAAAGGGGTCGGTATTCTTAAACTTGGCATAGTTTCCTCAAATAGGGTGATCTCAGCACCCGGCTCTTTCGACCACTTCCTCGCATTGCGAGGCAGGGTAGATCTCGACCGGACCAGCCATCTTGAAAGGCTGCATGAAATTTTCGATATGGGTTTTATCTTCGGCCTCCAGGATGAGCACAAAGGTGTGCTCGCCATCCAGGACGGCATCGCCGCGCAGCTGCACGCCGAACTTGCGGGCGTTGAGCGGGCTGATATGCGCCAGCAGCATATTGCCTGCCGCCGGGTCTTTCGCCGGGCAGGTTTCTGCGCTGTGCTGGTGGCGTACAAAGTAGAGAGACATTTTATACCTCCAATATGATAGTAAGTTAGGATCGTCAGCTAACGATAATCAGTTACCAAGGGCCTGATAATATTTGACAGGTTCTCATTTGCAGAATACTTAATAAAACTCTGCGAACTCTGTGTACTCTGCGGTGAGTTGCTCTGAACCTTCAGTCAGCAACATCTATGTGTTCTTCGTTAAAATCTTGGCGGTCATCGCTCAGCAGCCACGAGCGGCTGCCTGCTGCCACCCCGGCTTGCACGCTGGTGATCACATAAGAGAACCAGGGCATGGCCCACTCCCGGTCGAAGTCGGACGGGCGGTTGGGATGGTCGGGATGGGAGTGGAACACGCCCAGCACATCCAGACCCAGGCGGGCAGCCTCTTGCTCGCCGCGCAGGTAATCCTGCGGGGTGAGCAAGTAGCGATTGTGGCGGGCGCTGTCCTCGCGAGCGTTGGATAGAGACAGGATCGCCTCGACTTGCTTGTGCTCCCCATTGGTCGCCCCGAGCAGCAAGCCGGCGCCTTCCTCCGGGTAAGCCGCCTCGCCGTAGCGGTGGATCTGGTTCAATACCTCTGATGAGAGATGTAAGCTCATTCTTACCTCAACCCTGCCACAATGCCTTCTCGCTCAGGTACTTGTAGCCGGCATCCGGAAAGACCGTCACCACTGTACCCTGCTCCAGCTCCTCAGCCACCTGTAAAGCCGCGGCAGCCGCGGCACCGGAAGATATGCCCACGAATAACCCCTCTTCGCGCGCCAATCGGCGCACCATACTATAAGCCTCTTCGGTACTGATCTCCAGGGTGCGGTCGGGCAGAGTTGGGTCAAAGATGCCCGGTTGGATAGCTGTAGGCATATGCTTGAGCCCCTCCAGTCCGTGGAACGCCCCGTCCGGCTGGACAGCGATGAGCTGCACATCCGGGTTGAACTGATGCACGTAGCGGCTGACCCCGGTCAACGTGCCGGAAGTGCCCAACCCGGCGACGATATGCGTGACCCGACCGGCGGTCTGCTGCCAGATCTCCGGCCCAGTGGTCAGGTAATGCGCCTGCCAGTTCGCTGGATTATCGTATTGGTTGGCGTAGTAGTACAGCTCGGGGTTCTCGGCTGCCATGCGGCGGGCAACACGGATGGCGCCATCCGAGCCTTCCAGCGGATCGGTCAGCACCAGCTCCGCCCCCAGGGCGCGCAGGATGGCGATGCGCTCCAGGCTGGCGTTGGCCGGCAGCACCAGGGTGACCGGCACATCCATCGCCGCACCAAAGGTGGTGTAGGCGATACCCATATTGCCGGAGGTTGAATCGAGCAACCGCCTGCCGGGCACCAGCTCACAGTTCGCCAGGGCAGTGCGCAGGATGTTGAAAGCCGGGCGGTCTTTGATCGATCCCCCCGGGTTGAACCACTCCGCCTTGGCGAACACCTGCACACCGTGCGGCAGGCCTGCCGTGATGCGCCGCAGCACCAGCAGTGGCGTGTTGCCCACGGTGAACTCCACTCCGCAGGGGGAGGGCGGTGCGACCACCAGCGAGTGTGCCAGCGTTTCCTGGGTTTTCAAGAGTTGCTCGGTCATACGATCAGCTCCACATTCTCAACAACTTCAACGCACACAACCATCAAAAAAGCCAACAGACACCAAAAAAGGTGGCGGACTCGCAGCCACGCGGTACATACTCCGCATGCGGGGTCGCAACCACCTCTCGCCAATCTGTCGGCTCGATGAAACAGGGCTTAGCTGTTCCAGCTTGTGTTACTGTGACGAGGCGGTGGTTACAGGCCCCGCCTCAGACACATGCAAGTGTACATCGTTGAACGCTCCAAACAAGATTTTTATGAGTAATTTAGTAATAATTATACGGGCTGTTCGAGATTTGTCAAGCGATTCGAGTAAAATCGGGGGAAAAGCCATGTAATCAGAATCAGCGCTAGGCTGTCGGTTTGTTCTTTTTCAAAGATTTGCCGGCGTTTTTATTTGACCAGGGTAAAGAAAAAAGTTCTGCCAGGGATGTTATAATCCCCTGCGTTTATGAAGAAAAAAACACTTATCGCACTGGTCCTCCTCTTAGCTGCCCTGGTCTGGATCGGCGCCCAGCACCCCACCCTGGCAGCCCCGGCCTTGCAGCTTACCCCCTTTCCCACGCCCACCCCAGGGCCGGACGGGCGCATCCTGTACAAAGTCCAGCCGGGGGATACCTTGCTGCGCATCTCCTTGATTGCCGGCGTGCCGCTGGATGAGCTGCGCGGCCTGAATAACTTGACCGGCGACAATATCGTCGTCGGGCAAGAGCTGTTGCTCGGCCTCGGCGGGCCGTCCGAGGTCACCCCTACCCCCGGCCCCAGCCCCACCCCCACCGAACTGGTGCCCACCCCCACCCCGCTCCCCGGGTCAGGGATCATTTGCGTCTTGCTCTACGATGATCTCAACGGGGATGCCATCCGCCAGGAAGAGGGGCCATCCGTCCCAGGCGGGGCGATCAGCGTCAGCAACCGCAGCGGCACGTTCTCCGAATCAATCGAAACCACCGCTGGTACCGAGCCGCACTGCTTCACAGACCTGGATGAAGGGGAATACACGATTACGGTGGCAATCCCCGACAGCTTCAACCCCACCACTGCCACCAGCTATGTGCTCGACCTGCGCACCGGTGACGAAACCTACCTGGGATTCGGCGCCCAACGCGACTCCCAATCCGAGGCCCAGGCGTCCACCCCTGAGGGCAGGAGCAGATCGCCGCTGCTAGGCATTCTAGGCGGGCTGGCCCTGCTGGCGGGCCTGGGGCTGGCGCTGTTTGGCACCCGGCTGTTGAAGGGCAGATAACCCCTAATAAAATCAATCTATCCCACCGCCCGCAGCCCGTTCCGGGAGATTTATCTTTGGGAAAGCACCGCCTGGTATGCGGCGAACAAAGCCTCACCGAACGACCGGCTATCCCAACCCGCTGCCCGCAGAAGCCCGGCCTCGCCCAGCGTCTGGGCAACCTGCTCTTCGACAATGACCGTGAGCAGGGCGGCGCCCAGCGCATGGCTATCATCCGCCGGCGCCAGGTAAGCCGCCGGACCCGCCAGAGCAACCGCTTGAGGGGTCTCAGCTGCTACCAGCGGTTTGCCATAGGCCAGGGCAAGCCGCGCCGCGCCCCCCCACGCGGCGAGCGGGGCGGGATGGAAAACTGCCGAGCAGCCCTGCACCAGAGCGGAGATCGCCCCGGGAGGCAAAACTGGCAGGGGGTGAAGTGTGCCCTGGCAGCCGTACTCCCCTGCCAGAGACGGCAGGCGCTGGCGCGCCTTATCATCCATCCCAAGAAGTAACGCCGGGTAATATTCACCCACCGGGCCGCAAGCCCAGCTCCACGCCGCCAGCAGGCGCTGCAAAGCCGCTTCGTCGCACGGGCCTTGATACAGGATATACGTCTCAGGCAGGTTGAGCGCCGCCAGCTGAGCCGCGCCGGACGTCTGGCCGCTGCTGATATGCGGGTACGGCTCTGCCGGCAGGCGGAACAGCGCAGAAGAAATCTCCTGCGGGGGCGAGGATTCCAACTCCGCCGGCCAGAACAGGCCGTCCAGGCGGGTCAGACCGCCGTCCGCCAGCGCCACTCGCAGCCGTGCGGCGATCCCTTTAGGTTTGGGAGCAGGGAACTCAGCTGGGCTGAGCACAACCGGCAAGCTTGAAAACAAGGCCGGGGTGGCGGTGGTCAGGTGCAAGAGCTGCACTCCTAGAGAGGTAGCCAGACGGGGCAGCCGGTGCTGCTCCCAGGCCAGGCGGGTGCCCGGGGTATTCTCAGTGGGCAAGACATGCGCCTCCACCGCACCCGGCAGCCATTCAGGCGGCGCTCCGGGCAGGGCGACCATGGCTTGTACCGCTGGGTGGCGCCGCTCGAGCAGGGTCAGCAGGTGGATGGCAGGCGGGCTGTTCGGCTGGTAGACCGCAGTCCAACCGTCGTAGAGCACTTTGATCATCCGGGGTCACCCGGAACCCGATCTGGAGCCGTGCTATTTTGCAGGCTGTCTTGCTTGGCAGCCACCCGGCGCAAGAAGCGGGCCTCATCGATCACCACCCGCTGGTGGCTTCCCGCGCCGATCAGCTCGTGCTCATCCCGGGCTTCAACCTTAAAAAACACTTGGCTTCCTTCCACAGAGACCACCTCGGCGCGGGCGGTCACCCGGCTGCCCACCGGCGAAGGCGCCAGGTGCTGCACGTCTACCCTCACGCCCACGCTGGAGTAGCCCTCCGGGAGCAGCCCGGCGATGAACTTGCGCGCCACGCGCTCCATGAAGGCAATCATCCACGGCGTCGCCAGTACGCGCAGCGAGCCGCTGCCGACATGAATGGCAGAATATTCTTCTTCCACCAGGTACGTTTCTTCCTTGCTCATCCCGGGATGGATGATCTGGCTAAGATCCATAATTACTCCTTTCGTATCATGCCACGCCCCACCAATCTTGCCCCTCTTGGAGGCCAAAACCTGCCAGGCGCTGGCGGATGATCTGCCTTGCGCCGCGCGCTCCCACGGCTGCCAGCAATACCGGGTTGGCATAGCGCTGCCACAAGGCGGGCAGCTCGCCGGGGTCCAGGATGGGCAACCCCCGGCGGGTACGCCCGATCTTGGCTGGGTCGATGTCAATAAACGCCGTAAGCTGTGCTCCCTGGCGCAGCAGATGCTTGCTCAGCCGGCGACCGATCATGCCCGCCCCCCACAGGATGACCGCATCACGGCTCAGCAGCGGGCCGCGCATTAGATAATATGCCTTGGCGCGGATGAAATTCTCCAGCGAGTAGCGGCTATCCTGGCGGGTCAGGCGGTGGGGGTGCTCGCGCCAACCCAGCAGCACCTCGTCCAGCTTCGCAAAGCGGCCGCCGCCAGTGTACAGGCGCAGCCACAGGTCGTAATCTTCTGCCCAGCCGTGCTCCTGGTAGCCGCCAGCCTCAACGATCACTGATTTGCGGAACATTACCGACGGGTGGACGAAGGGGCTTTCGATAAAGATCTCCCGGCGGATATCGGCCTCGCTGAGCAGCGAGTTGAGCCAGTCGATATAGATGCGGTAGCCCTGGCGCACCTGCTCCGCCGGGAATCCCTCCACCCGGCAGCCGACCACGGCGATCTCGGGCTGTGCCTGCAGGAATGCCGTCTGGCGCTCCAGCCGCTCGGGATGGCTGAAATCGTCGCTGTCCATGCGGGCGACATACTCCGCCCGGCAGGCCTCCAGCCCTCGGTCCAGGGCGGTCACGATCCCGGCGTGTTGTTGGGAGATGACTCTCAGGCGCGGTTCTTGCGCTGCCCGGCGGAGCAGGATCTGCGGGGTGGCGTCGGTGGAGCCGTCTTCCACGGCGACGATCTCGTAATCTGGCAGAGTCTGGCGGCCGAGGCTATCCAGGGCTTCTTCCAGGGAGGCGGCTGCATTATAGCAAGGCATCAGCACGGATACGAGAGGAGGATCACCTGGAGCGGCGCTGCAGGGAGATTGCATGCAGGAATTATATCGTTTTGTTAGGCGTTGCGGCGCGCTGCGAGCAGCACGCTACGAGTGCTCATTCCAGTCTACGATCTTAATCTGGGCAGATTGGGGATGCCCGAACGGCAGATCATCCAGGAGCAAGCCGGGGCATTCCTGAGCCGAAATTGCAGGATGGATTGACTAGGCTTACCCTCTTATCAATCCAGATAGGCTTAAAACTTGCACCCATTGAAACTACACAACTTTGTGCTAATATTAAGGGCAGGTTAGAATAACCATTTGTCAGCGGCTTTAGTTATCCAGTTTGGAGGTTAGCCATGAGGCGTATCAGTCAAGTAATTCTCGTCATCGCCCTGCTCTTATCCAGCGCGGCGATCTCCCCGGGTGTTGCTGTCCAGGGGAAAGCATCGGAAGGGCAGCCCGTCTCGCAGACGACGCCTGATCCCGCCGGTACCAAGGTGTATATGCCAGTTATCCGGCTCGACCCATCTTACACCGTGACCGGGCAAGTCACAGACAGTCAGGGAAAGCCCGTGGCAAACGTCAAGGTCGTCAACCAGGACGGTCGCAGTGCATATTCTGATGCCAGCGGAAAATACACCCTGGGCGGTTTGGCGGCGGGCAGCAACGGCCTGGCTCCGGCAAAGGATGGAATGATCTTCTCGCCATCCCTGGTCCAGGTAAAGCTGCCGGTAACCAACAGCCCTCAGGACTTCAAGGCGTACCAACAATGCCCGGACTTCGTGCTTAACGGCAGCTTCGAGGACAGCACTGCCTGGCAGCAGCCGGTCACCGAGTACACGGCAGGCTATACCACCTCTGCGGCGCATACCGGCGTGCGCGCCATGCGCACCGGCATCACCAGCGCAGCCCAGAACAAGTACAGCTACTCTTCCACCCGCCAGCCGATCCTCATCCCCGCCGGGACGACCAACGCCATTCTGCGTATGTGGCTCTACCCGGTGAGCAGCGATACCAGCACCCTGGCGATGCCTTCCTTGCCCAGCAGCCTCGAAATGGATAGCGAAACCCTGGGTACCGACGGACAGTATGTGCTGGTGACAGATATCTACAATCAGTTCACCGGTGTAACCGATCCGTACGACCCCGATTCAGGCCGGCTTTTACAGACCCTGCTTTGGATGCGCAGCAACGAGCAGCAATGGGGTTTGTACGAATTCAACCTGAGCAAATTTGCCAGCGCTACCGAGGATGTGTGGATCAAGGTGCAAGCCGGTTCTTATAATGACGGCTACGGCGGCGTAACCTCCATGTATGTCGATGACGTCGTCCTGGAACTGTGTGATGCCGGCGCAGCGCCGGTCGAGCCCACCCCGCCCACCACCCCCACCGGCTGCAGCAACGCTTTCTATAACAGTGATTTCGAGCTGGTCGACTCCGGATGGAGCATCCCGGTGACGGCGTTCTCGGCGCGCTACTCCTGGGATGTCGCGTATAGCGGCAACCAATCCATGCGCACCGGCATCGTCGATACCGCTAAGAATATCTACAGCTTCTCGGATGGCTGGCAGCTCGCCTATATTCCCGCAGACGCAACCAGCGCAACCCTGAACATGCGCATCTACCCCAACAGCTCGCAAGTCCTGGCTGGAAACCAGACTGCCGCGGCGATGCTACCCGCTGCGCCCCAGGCAGGAGATAAGTTCGGGGAGGTGGCGCTTGCCGGCGACATGCAATACGTGCTGCTGTTAGACCAGTACGGGACAATCCTGAAAACGCTGTGGTGGGAGCGCTGGAATTACCCCGCCTGGATGCCGCTCAGTTTCGACCTGAGTGATTATGCCGGGAGGTATGTCCGGATCCAGTTTGGCACGTATAACGACGGCTACGATGGCATAACCGCGATGTATGTTGATGACACCTTCCTGGACGTCTGCACCGGTACCACGCCAGGCCCCACGCCCACCCCTGCTCCCACGCCAGTACCCCAGCCTACGCCGGTCCCTGGCACCTGCAATGAAGGCTTCCTCAACACCGGCTTCGAGACCGACGACGGCTGGGATATTCCGATCACCGTCTTCTCGGCGGGCTACTCCACCGATGCCGCCCACACCGGCGTGCGCTCGATGCGCAACGGCATCCCGTACTACGTGATGGACCGCTACAGCTACTCGGATGCTTACCAGGTTGCCAGCATCCCGCTTACGGTGAACACTTCGACGATCGGCATGTGGATCTACCCGATCAGCGGCGAGCTGGCAACGGCTGCAGTATCCAACCAGCCGACAGCCGAACTGCTCACCAGCGCCACCTCAGCCGGCGACGTGCAATACGTGCTGGTGCTGGACCGCTACGGCAACTGGATCGACACCCTGCTCTGGCAGCGCAAGAACTCGCAGGTTTGGACATTCCACGAGTTCGATGTATCCAAGTGGATCGGCACCACCATCCGCCTGCAGTTCGGCGTGTATAACAATGGTTATGGCGGGGCGACGTCGATGTACGTAGACGATACCTCGCTCCAGCTCTGCCCGTAAGCTGGCCCGTAATAATATATAAAAGGTGGTCGGTGCGATGATTCGCCCGACCACCTTTTTAATCACATGGGTTCATTCTAACAGGCGTCCCTTTACGGGCAATACACCTTCTGTTTCCACCCAGGGCAGCAATTCGTCCTGGATCTCAGGCACGGGCTGGCTGTTCAAGCGCAACTTGCCGTCTTCATCCTGGCGAACGAGGAAATTGACCTTCAAGTCTGGATCGAGGTCAGGGTAATCATAACGCTGGTGGGCACCCCGGCTCTCCCGCCGTTGGCGGGCCGAGAGGGCGGTCGCCTCTGCCACTGTAAGAGAAGCGCGCAGGTCAAGGGCTACTGCCAGGTCGCGGTAGCCTTCTGAACTGGGGCGCACGTCCACATCTTTCACCATCGTCTTAAGCTCAGTGATCTTCTCGACGGCATGCTGCAAGCGCTCTTCGCTGCGCACCACGCCGCAATTTTCCCACATGGTGTTGCGCAGGGCGCGCTGCAGGGGGCGGGCTAATAGATCGCCCTGGTGGATCAGGCTGTCCAGGTCTTCATGCGCAGCCCGGATAGAGGGTTGTGAGCGGAGCTGGCTGGTCAGGGATTGTGAATGTTGCGCCGCATTCTCGCCAGCGCGCTTGCCGAACACCAGCGTCTCAGCCAACGAGTTGCCACCCAGGCGGTTGGCGCCGTGCAGACCGCCGGTCACTTCCCCGGCGGCGTACAAGCCGCACACACCAGTCGCAGTGGATTCCGGGTCTACCACCACCCCGCCCATCGAGTAGTGCGAAGTGGGAGCAACTTCCATGGGGTAAAGCGAAATATCCAGCATTTGAGCTTCCAGGAACTGGCGGTACATGCGCGGCAGCTTCTGCAGGATGAAATCCTTGCTGCGATGGCTGATATCCAGGTGCACGCCACCGTTGGCTGTGCCGCGACCCTCGATGATCTCGGTGTATACCGCCAGGGCGACCCGGTCACGGGTGGACAGCTCCATGCGCTGCGGATCGTAGCGGCGCATGAAGCGCTCGCCATCCCGGTTGAGCAGGATGCCGCCTTCGCCGCGCACCGCCTCGGTGACCAGGGTGCCCGCCCAGTCTTCAGGCGTGACCATGCCTGTGGGGTGGAACTGGATCAACTCCATATCCGCCAGGGCAGCGCCGGCTTGCAGAGCCAGGTACATGCCATCCCCGGTATTCTCGTCTCGGCGGGATGAGCTGCGCCGCCACAAGCGGGTATGGCCTCCCGCCGCAAGGATAACTGCATCAGCCAGGTAGACAGTGCGCTGCCCGGTGTTGATATCAAAACCAAACGCACCAAAGCACACCCCATCCTCTACCAGCAGCCGGGAGATGTACTGGTGCTCCAGGACGGGGATACCCAACTCTGCAGCCTGATCATCCAGGGTATGCATGATCTCGCGCCCGGTGTAATCTCCGGCGTAGCAGGTGCGGCGGTAGGTGTGAGCTCCAAAGAAGCGCTGGTCCAGCTTGCCATCCGGGGTGCGGGCGAATTTACAGCCCCAATCCGCCAGCTCATGGACTGCCGCCGGTGACTCTTGCGCCAGGATCTCCACCATGCGCGGCTGGGCAAGGAAGTAAGCTTCTTGGATCGTGTCAGTAAAATGCTGCTGCCAGCTATCCTGGGGATCTACGCTGCCCAGGGCGGCATTGATCCCGCCGGCAGCCAGCACGGTGTGAGCGTCTTTACGCATGCGCTTGCCCAACACCAGAACTTCTACACCAGCCTGGTAGGCGGCGATCGCCGCCCTCAAACCGGCCGCGCCCGATCCGATTACCAAAACATTCGAAACGATCGTACGGTAGGAGTAGGTCATCTTTTCACCTGTAAATCCGTATAATTATTGTATATATATTACTAGATAAACCGGAAACAGTCAATAGATGCTGCTGATAATATTATACAATACCTTGACATATCAGGTTTCTGGTGGTACTATATTCCGTAGTAATTGAGTATCGGTATTGCAAACAGGCAGGTTTACAGAATTTTGGAGGTTGGCATGGTGTACATCGTAATTGCAATCGCAGTGGTTATTGCCGGGGCAATCTATTTCCGGCAGCCGATCGAGCCGCAGAAAGTACGCATCCCCGTGGATACGATCGTTGGTCGCCAGAAAAAGCAGTAGACCATCGGGAATTGACATGGTGTTTCCCGAAGTAAAAGGCTCCAACCTGTTGCGGCGCAAAATCACCTTGCCATATGAACTGCAAGGTGATTTCAATATCGTGTTTATCCCTTTCCAGCAATGGCACCAGCGTCTGGTCAATGAGTGGGTGCCGATGGCGCGTCAGGTCGAAGCGTCCTTTCCGGGGGTCCGGTTCTACGAAATTCCGGTTATTCAGGAGATGAATATCCTCTCGCAGACCTTTATCAACGAAGGTATGCGGGCTGGTATCCCAAACCCAACGACCCGCGAGAAGACCATCACCCTCTATCTGGATAAGATGGCTTTCCGACGGGCGCTGGATATCCCCGACGAAGAGACCATCTATATCCTGGTGCTCGACCAGCAGGGAAAAATCCTGTGGCGCACAGAAGGGGCATACTCCCAAGAAAAAGGCGCCGCTCTCCTAGATGCGGTCCAGGAGCTCTCAACGGTTCATGCAGCAAGTTAAATACGTCAGTTCGGGGTAAGTAATGCCCTCTAACCCGAACTCAGGTTAAATAGCAGATGACAGGGTGAGGGGGGCACCCTGTCATCTGCTGGTTCTACTATATCACAACCTGTATCACGTTTTCAAGCAAACATCATTGCAATATTATAACAATCCGCAATACAAGTGGTTCACAAGCCTGGGCAACAGGTTAATTGCATTTACGCAATTTGCTCAACTATTAGGGGCGAATGCAATCACTCTGGCTTGTGCCATGTTTCCGGCAGTTAAAGCATCAAACGACAGGGTGAGGGGGGCACCCTGTCGTTTGACAATGTATATGTTACACCATAATCCAAAATCTTGCAAGCGGAATCCATTGCAATTTTGTAATCTTTTGCAACGGAAGTGTCTAGACAACTAGAATAAGTGACACGCGCTACTCCTCTTTGCGCACCACGAGACGCACGCCTTCCACGCGCACAACCCGCACTTGCTCACCGGCGGTCAGGGAAGCCTGCCCCGGCTCTAAAGAGGCCGTCCATAGCTCGCTACCCAGCTGCACGGTGCCAATCGGATCAAGCCGGGTGCGCACAATGCCCGTCCTTTGGATCAGGCTCTCCTGCCCGGTGCGCACAGGAGTCCGTTGGGCGCGCAATGCAAAACCCACAATGCCCAGAAAGATCAAACCGGTAACAATCGACATGCCGATCACCAGGGGCACTGACACTCGCTGAAACGAAGGCACGCCAGGCGAATTGAACAGGACCAGCGCCCCAACGATCAAGGCGGCAATCCCCGCGGCAGTCAATGCGCCGTGGGTTGGCGCTTTAATATCCAGGATGAATAAGATGAATGCAATCGCCAGAAAGACCAGCCCAAACCAGTTGACCGGCAGGATGCCCAGCCCGTAGACCGCCAGTGCCAGGCACACCACCCCGATGACCCCAGCGATCCACCCACCCGGGCTGGATAGCTCGATCAAAACCGCCTGCACGCCGATGGTGAGCAGCAGAAAGACGATGTTCGGGTTGGTCAGCACAGCAAGCAGCTGCTCGATGAAGACCAGGGGCACGGCCTCGACGGTGGCATCGCTGGTCTCCAGCACCCGTTGCTCGCCCTTCAAATCCACGCTGAAACCATCAAGCTGGGAGAGCAGATCATCCAGGTCGTTGGCGATGAAATCGATCAGGCCGATTTCCAATGCTTCAGAAGCCGAGATCGCCTGGGCTGAGCCAATGGTCGCCTCAGCCAGCTCGATCGCCTCGGGCGATCGTCTTTCTGCCAGCGAGCGCACCAGAGCCATCATGATATTCTTGGCTTTGGCTTCGGCAGTCTCATCCAGGTCTTGCCCCTCCGAGCTGATTGGGCTGGCGGCGCCGATGGCTGTCCCGGGAGCCATGGCGGCGGCATGCCCGGCGAGGGTGATCACCGTGCCGGCGCTGCCGGCCATTGCCCCGCGCGGGTAGACATACACCACCACCGGCACATTGCTCTCCAAGATGCTGACCACCATCCTTTGCATCAGGTCCAGGCTGCCGCCGGGCGTATCCAGCTCAAAGACCAGCAGCTCAGCGCCGCGCTGCTCTGCCTGGCGAATACCGCGCTCCAGGTACTCAGCCATCGCCGGTGTGACCGGTCCGCTGGCAGCCAACT
>JBFYSV010000208.1:0-6363 GCA_041301185.1 Anaerolineae bacterium | reverse complement strand
CCAGCCGGATGCTCTCGCCTTTGACCCATTCTGTGATCATGTACGGGCCAAAGCCCCACGGGGTTTCAGCCACCTCGGGCGTGGTTGACCACTGGGCAGCCGGGAGGTCCTTCAGCAAGGTTCCATCGGCCAGGGCGCGGTTGGCGGGGTAAATGCGGAAAGGAGCAGCGAAGTACAGCGGGTTCTGATCGCCAGGGAGCGACACTTGAGTAGCAACCAGGTTTTCAGACGTGAAGCTGGCGGTCTTGTCACAGGTGATGAAGGATGTTGCACCCGATTCTCGGTCGCAGTCGATCTTGTAACCAAGCAGGATGTCCTCATCGGTGAGAGGGGATCCATCCGGCCACGCCAAATTGGGGAGGTATTCCCAGTTGATGGTGAGCTGCTTCATCATGACTGGGTCGCCGGTGAACTCAATCGTCTCGCCAGCTGCATTGACCACCATTACACCAGCCGCCAACTCGACCACCTCGCCATTGGCATCCACTACCATATCGCCGGCATTAACTTCCACATCATCGTTGGAAGCCCTTCCGTTCTCAACGGTGGGCATCTCGGGATACCATAGCGGCTGGAAGTTGTAGTCCAGGGTGGTGTGACCGCGCTCAGCACCAATCGCAAACAGCACCACGTGAGTCACAAAGGCGTCTTCCACCAGGCCAAACAGGGAGGCTGGCTCTTGGGTCAGGCCGATCACGAGGGTGTCGCTGCCGGGCACTTCCCACTCGCCGGTGTTCCAGGTCCAGTACTCTTCGCCTGGAGTGGGGGCAAAACCGGCCAGGTCGGCGCGTGCCGAGAAGGTCTCGGTGCGGTTAAACAGCGGGACGGCTGGCACGTCTGCAGTGTACTCCACCTGCACGTCGGTAAACCACTTCTTGCGCTCGTCCTGGTTCAAGGTGTTATTGGCATTCTTGATGCCCACGCTGGCTTTCTCGTTGCACCAGCCCATGTAGTTCTGGCCTTCCCAGGCGTTGGCCGGGGAGGGGATCTGGTCGCAAGCCCACAGGGTCTGTCCACCCGGATCCACCTGGCCTACCCAGGCGAATGCGCCCAGCTCGAAGTCACGCCGAGCCAGACCGGTGGTGTCGCCAAACCACCAGGAGGCGGGGGCGAAGAGACCAACGATCTGGATGCCGCAGGCTGCCATCTGCTGCGTGAAGACAGCCGCCCAGGTCTGGCGAAAAGCCGCGCTGGTGGTGGTGAACTTCAGCGACAGAGTCTCGCCAGCGGCATTGGTGCGGAGATCCGCGCCTTCAGCCAGGGTCCAGCCAGCTTCCTCGAGCAGCGCCATGCCCGCCTCAGGATCATAGGGGTAGATGGTGATGTTTTCATCGCCAGCGTAAGCCCACTGCTGCCGCGGGATGAAAGTATTCATTACCAGCCCTTCCTGCTCCTCTGGCGAAGCCAGCGGGTACACGGACTGGGTCAGCTCAACTTTGTTGGTGCAGTAAGCAATTGCCTGGCGCACTTTCAGGTCGCTCAGGATGGGGTGCGGAGTAGTGAAGGCTTCGCGCTCGACCTCAACCACCTGGGTCTCGATCACAGTCACTTCTTCGGTCGTGACGACCTCAACGGTCTCGATAACTTCCACCGGCACTTCTACGGTCTTGATGACCTCAACGGTGGTCTGGACAGGCTGGCAGGCGCCCAGCACAAATGCTGCGATGATCATGATGCTAAGCACTGCCAATACGGACTTTCGGGTATTCATTTGGATTTCTCCTCCTTGAAGAGATCTTGATGGTTTGGATATTGAACAACGAAATTATTTGGCCGCGGTCCGGCCGGTTAACAGGAATCAAAACATCTTCCGCGAACCACCTCCTTCCATACAATAAAGACAAGAACCAGTTCGTGAAGGTTCGAAATGCCTATTTAAAATCATCACAACAAACAACCTTCACCCAATATGATAAATTTGCTCACTGCATATTATACGCATATCGCTGCGCTCAGGTTCATGCAATCAGCAAGCTTTTCTGCTAAGTTTGTGAAAATATACCACATTTCATTAAAATATCAAGTACCACACGCCTCACCGTAATCCAGCATTTCCAGGTTCCATAAGGCGCTCTCCGCGGACGGGTCCAGGTCCAGCCCGCACAAGTCTGGACGGGCTACCACCTGGCGATACCTGGAATACAGCGGCAGCACAGGCAGTTCTTCCGTAAAAATCGCCTGCGCCTGCTGGTGGCTTGCCAGGTGCTGGGCTTCTTCGGGCAATGAGCTGCGGGCGCTCAGGCAGGCCTGGTCATAAACGGGGTTGCTATATCCAGACGCGTTCGCCCCGCCCCAGCCCTTGGGGAACTGCGGATAAGGACCGGGGATCTCCGCAGTGGTGTAAAGATCGCAACGCGGATCCAGCGAGGCCAGCCAGCCGAACTGCACCAGATCAAAGCTGCGCCCAAAAACCAACCCGTCCGGACCAGGGGCAAACAACTGCTCCGCTTCCATCGAGCGGATTTCCACCCCGATGCCACATTCCGCCAGCGATTCCTGGACGATTTGGGCCGCCGCCTCTCTTTCGGGTTCCGCCAGGGTCAGCAGTCCCAGTTGAAAGAGCGTACCATCCACCACCCCGCTGACCGCCAGCGCCTGGCGGGGTGTGCTCGGGTCATTGTCGTGGTCAATCCAACCCATTCCTTGCAGCAGCTCTGACCCGGCTTGCGGGTCGTAGTCGTAGCGCCGCCCCTCCGGGTTGAACAGCGGGTGGTCGGCAGGCAGGTAGCTGTGCATCACCTGGGACGGCTCGCCAAGCAGGGTATCTACCATGCGCTGCCGGTCGGTGCACAGGGCAATCGCCTGGCGGGCTTCCTTTGCTTGCAGCAAGCTCATCGCGCCTGCCTCAGCCGGTTGAATTCCAAAAGCCAGTTGTTCCCAGGCAATATCCTGGCGGGTAAAGAGGCTGATTTTTCCGGCTTCCTCAGCCTGGAGCAGCGCTTCCTGCGGGTAAAAATCGGGGGGCGCTTCGTCAATCAAGTCGCACTCACCGGCCTGCAAAGCCAGCAAGGCTTCGTTCCCATCCGGGATAAAGCGATACACCAGGCGGTCGAAAGCCGGCAGCCCTTCTGCGGCGCGGAAGTAGGAGCTATTTTTTACCAAAGAGATGTGATCGCCTGCCACCCACTCCTCGATCACGTAAGGTCCCCAACCCAGCGGCGCTCGCCCGGCAGCTTCAGCCTGCGCCAGCTCTTCGGCGGGGATATCCATCCAGGCGTGGGCGGGCAGCGGGTGAAAGAAGTTGCCCGCGTACAAAGGGTCTACGTAACCCGGAATGCCGCGCCATTCCACGCTGCGCTCATCCAACGCCTGGTATGAGCTGGTGTGCTGGATCAGCTCTGCCCGCACCTGGGGATAAAGACTGCGCGCCACCTCGTAAGAATAGACTGAGTCGGCAGCGGTCAGCGGTGTGCCATCCGACCAATTAATTCCCTGGCGCAACACAAATCGCACCGCCAGCTGGTCCATCGTCACCGGCTCGCTGCCTGAATACGCCACTGCACAGCTTGAATCGCGGCAGCCGCTGGGCAGGTAACGCCTACCTTCTAGCAGCGTAGCCAGCTGCCCGTCCGCATCCAGGATCAAGGCGCCTGCCTGGATCGTCACAGGCTCCAGGACCGCATCCCCATCTCCCAGGCTAGGTGTTTTCTCCAGGATCACCGCCTGAATGCCATAATCGAGCTGGTCCAGCGGCCCGTCATAGATTGCCTGGCGGACCGCCCGCGCTGCCAGGGAAGAGTCCGCATACACAAACAGCGAAGCCGGTTCCTGGGTCAGGCATATCGATAGGGCGCGGGGAGGGTCAGGTTGTGGGGTGGCAGTTGGCGTGGGAGGCAATGCTTCGCCGGAGACGCTTTGCGTTACCGTGGGTGTTATTCCAGGTATGGGATCTGGCACAGGATAATTGCACGCGCTGGCGCCAAGAATAATCGCCAGCCCAATCCAGAGCAAGCGGGATCGGTTTTTTGTATGAATCTTTAACACTTTTACTCAGGTGACCCGCCGGATAGGCGTCAGGGCTACATGCGCCACCCAAACCCAGGGTAGACTATAGATCTGCATCGCCTGGTCAATCGGCGAGATAAGGGAAAAAGGAGTCTTCTGCTTCTCCCCAATTTCAGCAAATGCTGATTCCTGCGGGGTTACAGACGCCACAAGCATCAGCCTGGCGCGCCCGCTGGCAGGAGCCGGATTATTTACCGTCCAATTTTTCAATGCCTGGCGAACATATATATCCATTACGTCTCTCATCTACCGATACCCACAGTTCATATACTGTTCACGGCCGGTCGTAGTTCAAATCAGGCAACATCCCCTGGCCCAGGCCAAGCTTACGTTTTAGTGCCAACCGCCCGTAATGCAGGCGAGATTTCACCGTGCCTACCGGCACATCCAGGATCTCTGCAATTTCTTGCAGCGAGAGATCGTTTAGATAATACAACACAATCACCACCCTTTGCGGCATCGGCAAGGACGAGACAGCCCGTTGCACCTGCTCCCATTCATCATTCTTCTCTGCCGCGTCGTCCGGGTAATTCTTACCAGGCATTGCCAACCAGTCTATTAAATCGTCCAGGGAGCGCGGCCAGCGATTTTGACGTTTCACCCAATCATACGCCAGGTTGGTGGTCATACGGTACAACCAGGGCTCAATCGGGCGGGTTGGGTCGATTTTATTTGCAAAGCGGAATAACCGCAGGAAGACATCTTGTAGCAGGTCGCTGGCAGCTTCTCTGTCACCGGTGATGACCAGTGCAGTGCGATGCACCAGACGCTGGTGCTGGTCATACAGATCGCCCAGGGCTTCCAGGTTACCGGCTTGCAACTTAAGGATTAGCTCGCTATCTTTCGCCTGTGTCATCGCAGTCATCTTTTCAGGTCATCGGGTCAGGACTAGTATCTATCCTAAAATTTTCGGCGGCTTTGGAAAGCCGCCCTATGTAGGGCAGGTTTCCAAACCTGCCAAAAAATTTTGGATAGCTTCTAAAGCGCCTCTTTCTTTAATATTTTACCAGAGAAAGCAATCGGGCTAATAATCAGTTTCACGCCCCAGGATCATCATAGCCAGGTTTAAGGCTTCACCAGACAGCTCAAGATGGTCTTGAGATACTGTACCAGGCGTATCAGCAGAAGAGTTGGCAGTTACCTGCCATCCTTCCCACGCCAGACCGATCGTCGGCGCTTCTTCACCACCCGCATAGGCGCTTCTTTCATCGAAGACGATACTGATATCCACATCCCCGCCAGCCCTGCGGACCGGGACATCCATGCGCTGCGCCGCGGCTTCGAACAAGTCAGCCAGACGCAGGCTTCCACCGGTGTACAAGATCAGCTGATCACCAATCCGGGTACCCATGCCGCGCAGCTCAACGATCGCTTCCAGCTGGTAATTTCCCGAGAATCCGTACTTGGTTTGCAGGAATTTGGCAACTTCAGGGACATATCTGGCGCCCCCTTCAATCCCCTCCCCGCTGTAAGCCACAAACAGGAAAGTTTTATACGGCTGATAGCCCGCATCCCGCATCGACCTGATCATTTCCAGCATCACCGCCACGCCGCTGGCGTTATCGTTGGCAGCCAGGTAATCCTCCCCATCCGGACCCAGGGGCGGGCTGTCATACTGGGCCATGACGACAATCATCTTATCATCCAGCTTGCCTTCCCCTGTCGCACCTCCGGCGACCCTGGACTCGCCCGGTATATAGCCGATGACGTGATTGGTAACAAACCTCTCTTCAACGCTGCCCTGGATCTCCATATCGACCGTGACCCCGGTTTCCAGCTCGAATATCTCATCCTGCTCGAGATCGTCTGCCAGCCGGCGCAGGGTCGCTACGGTCTGCCCGCTCCCCTGTAAGATACGGTCAGCCGTGCTCTCACTGATCCAAAACATGGGGACGCCCAGCTCAGCATCATGGCTGGGACCAAATATGCTCCAGCGCGGGTCGTTTGGGGATAAGGTGTAGCGCCGCTGCAAATCCAGGGGATTCCGCTGAACAACCAATAGTCCTGCCAGGGGATAACTGTCCAGGTAAGCCGCGTCCGCCTCTGAGAGGACCATCACAATCTGGTCGGTTAAATCCAGCTCCTGAAGGACGTTATATTGGAAGCTGATTTGACCGCTTTGCATCAATTCGCCAAACGCCAGGAAGCGCACTTCCGAGCGGTATTCACCCAGGTTGCGAGTCGGTGAGGGGCGCTCCACAAAATCCTGGTGGTAGACGGGATCAGCGCCGCCATCCTCACTCTTCAGCTTTGGGATGGCATCTACTGAGGCGTAAGACCTCGTCCGCGGCTGGAAATAAGTCAAATCATCCCCAGCCGGTTGGACCCCGAGCTCGGCGAATTGTTGGGCAATATACT
>JBFYSV010000207.1:0-5248 GCA_041301185.1 Anaerolineae bacterium | reverse complement strand
TAATAAGTTACATTTGTAACGCCAAAATTTGTTGACAAATGACAATATTTTTGATATGCTAGTGCTGTATTATTCTACAAAACACGATTTCATCTAGCGGTACTACTGCTCGTTTTGTTTTCAAGCTGTCCCAAGAAATGCCCTCAGGCAGGTGTTCAAGGATCCAGTTCCATATTTTCTAATCATGAGGAGGTTTACGGATGACAGAAATATACAGTTTGGTTGATGCGACCATGAAGGTCATTCAAGAACGCCGCAGCATTCGGGACTATACGGTAGATCCCGTATCCGATCAGGATCTCAACATGATCCTGGAAGCAGCCCGGTTAGCGCCTTCAGGTGAAAACGCGCAACCCTGGCGCTTTGTTATTGTCAAGGATGAGGGTAAACGCAAGCTGATAGGTGCGCTGGCAGGCGGTGGAAGCGGGCGCCGGTTTACCGCCGAGTTTGTAACCCAGAAAATGCAGGAGCGATTTGCAAGCCTGCAAGACGAAGAAAAGAAAAAAGCTGCTTTTCAAAAATTGACTTCAGGTCAGGTATCTACTTTTCTGGCAAGCGCTCCGGTCAACATCGTAGTGTGCGGCAGGAAAGATGTTTGGGATCTTCCCTACGATACCTCCGCAGCCATTGAGAATATGCTCCTGATGGCCACCGCCCTGAATTTAGGCGCTTGCTGGGTGATTGCCCCTTGCATCGATATCCGGGACGAAGAACGCATCAAGGAGATCCTGGGTGTCCCAGAGGGATTCAAAGTGATCAGCATCATCTCCATCGGCCATCCGACCCGCCCTCACCGCCCTCGACCCCGCCTCCCCATCAATGAGTTGGTGTTTCGGGAAACTTGGGGTGAGCCATATTATCAGGAGGTAGAATGAACGAACAGACGATTCCAGTCGATTATGCCAACAGCTTGATGTATGAGCTGGAAAAAGCCTTTTGGGATGAAAGAGGCAGAGGGGCGCGCTTCCGAACAACGACTGTGGGTCGTGGGTTCTTCAGCGACAAATGCCGGCCACTGCTCAATTCCACAGATTTGGATCATATCCTCAAGACAATCCAGGACGTTCTTTTAAACGAAGGTATCGCCACCGAGTTATCATATAACCATGAAGAACGCATGCTACGGGTTCAGGTAAAAGGCTGCGTGCACCGTCCTGTTGAAGAGAGGATGATCGCCCATGGAGTCGAACCTTTCACCTGTCTGCCTGTCAACCTGGTTGTGTTGGCCATCGAGGAATTGTGGGACCGCCCAGTAGAGCTGGCGGAAATTAAGTTGGAAGAAGGAGCGTGCCAGCTTCTTTTAGTGCTGTTCGACAAACGACCTACGCTCGAATAGGAGCACGGTATGACCAAATTATGCACACTGGCTGATGCTGTTGCCTCAATACGCGCCGGGTCACATATTGCCCTTTCAGGATTTGCCACAGCACGTTGTAATATTGCTTTTGCCCACGAGGTGCTTC
This sequence comes from Anaerolineae bacterium, assembly GCA_041301185.1. Classification (GTDB taxonomy): domain Bacteria; phylum Chloroflexota; class Anaerolineae; order Anaerolineales; family UBA4823; genus JAQBDA01. Next base: position 3,785 of record JBFYSV010000207.1, on the reverse strand, counting down.
GGCAAGCTATCAAAGGGCTGGTAATTTCACAATGTGTGGCGGGAATAGAGGCAGATATATTGATCGGTGCAGGAGCGGTTGATAAGATTGTGTACGGAGGTGGGTCACGAGGCAGATCTGGTCAGCACCATTGTATATGCAGGGCAATTGAACAAGGTAAACTGATCACCGAAGAGTTGAGCAGTCTCTCGATGACATTCCGCTACTTAGCCGGCGCCCTGGGTATACCCTTCATCCCCATACGCTCACTCAACGGATCGGATATTCTCAAGAAATTAGAGCAATTTACCCCACCGGTTGTGAGTCGGGTGGATGATCCATTCACTGGCGAAGACTGGTTAGTGCTTAAACCACTCATCCCCGATGTGGCGGTGATGCAGGTACAAGTGGCGGATGAGGAAGGCAACGCCTGGATCTTAGGTCCTCGCTGGGATAACGCCGAGCAAGTTAGGGCGAGCAAGCGTACAATTGTCATCACCGAGCGCCTGGTGTCTACGGAAGCAATCCGCCGTGCTCCTGATCGAACAGTAGTTCCAGGGTATCGAGTTTCTCATGTGGTTCACCTGCCGTTCTCTGCTCATCCATCTTCCGTATATGCTGTCTATGATTTTGATGAAGCCCATATTGATGAGTATGCAGAGGCATCTAAAACCCCCCAAGGATTCCAGAAATACCTGGATGAGTACGTGTTCGGCGTCAATGACCACTGGGGGTATTTGGAACGTGTTGGCGGGTTGCAACGCCTGAGTGCTCTGGAAGCCGATCCGGTCCTGGGTTATTGATCAGGGAGGAGAACAACGATGGTCACAAATCTTGAATATACCTCCTTTGAATTGATGGCAGTGACGGGTGCTCGCGAATTGAAAGACGGCGAGATCGTAGCGGTGGGTCTTGGGTTACCTGTTGTGGCGTCTTTCCTGGCGAAGCGCACCCACGCTCCAAGCCTCACCATCCTCTTGGAACTGGGTGTGGCTGATCCCGAACCGATTCACATTGGATCCGGCTTATCTGACCCGAGGTTTTGGTACCGCGCCAAGATACACACCAGTTTTGTGGATATGCTTGGCATGGTGCTGCACAAAGGGCTTGTGGACGTGGGTTTTCTGGGAGGTCTAGAGGTTGATGCGTATGGCAACTTAAACACCACCCTGCTAGGAGACCCCGAGGGAAAATATCGCCGCTTTACAGGCAGCGGCGGCGGCAATGACCTGGCATCTTGCGCCCGCCGGACGGTCATCATTATCCGCCACGAAGCGCGTAAGCTTAAAGAGGCGGTGTCGTTTATCACAAGCCCCGGTTATCTGAGGGGAGATGGAGAGCGCGAGAGAGTTGGGCTGTTGGGCGGACCCGCACGGGTAATCACAGATAAAGCAGTTTTTGGCTTCGACCCAGACAGCAAAAGGATGAGGTTGGAGGCGATCCATCCCAACACGACCCTTGAGGATGTGCTTTCAAATATGGCTTTTCAGCCGATCGTACCGGACAATTTACCTACTACAGAACCGCCGACTGCAGAACAATTACGGTTAATCCGTGAAGAAATTGATCCAGACAGAATGTATGCAGGAAGTTAGCTGGGTGGTGTTTTCATATTGACTGATTTTTAGAGGTAGTACTATGCCTTACGTTGTCACTGCAGAATGTATCCAGTGTGGAGCTTGTGCTGTAGGTTGCGAGAGCGATGCCATCACAGAAGGTGAGACGCAATCTCATATAGACATCACAATCTGTGTCGAGTGCGGCACCTGTGAGCGGAATTGTCCTGTGGAGGCCATTATTTTTATGAGCGACGAAGAGTACGCGAAGCAATTCGGCGCTCAAGTTTGCGATCAGCCTTCCAATGCCGAATAAAAATGGCGAATGACCATTTGCCGGTCATTCGCCATTTCTTAACCGTTGTTCCGATTACTGTCCCAGCAGATATTCGTAAGCTGATAGGGCGGCTTTAGCGCCTTCGCCGATGCAAATAAGCACTTGCTCGGCGTAGGTATCCGTCACATCACCTGCAGCAAAAATGCCTGCACGGCTGGTGCGGTTGCTGCTATCGACCTCGATCTGTTTCTTCTCGTTAAGCTCTACGAGATTTGCAACACATTCTGTGTTTGGCTTAAGCCCCAGCTCCACAAAAGTCACGTCCACTGCGATTTCTTTTTCTTCCCCATCTTTGGTAACAATCAGGCTGTGCGCGTACGAATCATCGCCCCTGATTTCTTTGACCTGATAACCAGCTAACACGGAGACGTTACTCGATTTGAGCAGCTTGCTACCCATCGCGTTATCCAGCTCTGTCGGCGAAGACACGACATAATAGACCTGGCGTGCATTCTGAGCCAATTCAAGCGCGCTCCTTACCCCTAATTCGCCTTTGCCAACCACCGCTACTGTTCGATCAATGAACAGCGGTGCATACGAAACAGCGCTATACGCCAGTCCGCGCAGGCGATATTTATTCTCTCCGGGGACGTCCAGTGGTAAAGCTCCTGCCCCCGTGGCAATGATGACAGCCTTAGCTTCATAACGGTTGCCTTGTTTCGTTTGAACCGCGTAACCGCCTTCAATTGCCTCAACTTTTTCAGCGATTTCTGATTTGCGGGCGAACTCCAGGTATTCCAACTGGCTCTTAAAGCGGTTAACGATCTCTTCTCCGTTGATCACCTGAAAACGGTCGATATTATCTGGCAGGTACATATGGAATCCAGTTTTGCCGCCCAGGTCGGGCGAGATGAGAAGGACATCTATTCGCTTACGAATGGCGTACACCGCAGCTGTTAAGCCAGCTGGTCCTCCGCCTAGAATAATCAAATCATACATCAAAAGCTCCTTGGTTTATTAGCCCATGCATCGAGAGAGTGTGGTTGATCGATCCGTACATCCAATCACAGATCGATCTATTTAGCTGATGCGGCTTCATTTGCAAATGCCGCCAGGATCGCCTGTTCAGTTGGTTTAGGAACCGTACTGCCTTCAGGCATACGGATATAACCGGTAGCCATGGCATCCTGAACCAGCCCGCGAGCGCGGGTAATAATATGCTTGGCATTCTGGTATTCTTGTTCAAACGTAACATTTGTGATCCGGGCAACACCCTGCTCGATGGCCTTCATTGCTACTGCGGCTGCCTCGCGAGGGAAGACATCCACTTCTTCCATAGTAGGCATGATGTACTCATCACTCAGTCCGTTCTCCTCAGCTAGTTTAGCCATCTCCACCGCCGCAGCGATGCACATCTCATCGGTGATTGTCCCGGCGCGCACATCCAGCGCACCGCGGAAGATGCCCGGGAAGCCCAGGCTGTTATTGACTTGATTCGGAAAATCGCTGCGTCCGGTTGCTGCGATGGCTGCCCCGGCTTCCTTGGCATCCCAGGGCCACATCTCCGGGATTGGGTTGGCACACGCGAACACGATGGCATCTTTCGCCATCTTAGAGACCCATTCTTTCTTGATCACATCCGGACCGTTTTGCGAGAGCGCCACACACACATCCGCCCCGACCAGTGCCTCTGCAATACCGCCGCTGCGGCCTTCGGTGTTGGTGATGTTGCAGAGTTTCCATTTATCCACATACTCCGCTTTTCGCAGCGCAATATCCGCCCGCTCCTTATTGAGGATACCCTTGCTATCAACAATTGTACATAATTCAGGCATTGCCCCGTATGCGAAGATCAGGCGGCTGATGGCGACGTTGCTTGCACCTGCGCCGATAAAGGCGATTTTTACCTCATCCACTCGCTTTCCAACCACTTTCAGGGCGTTGATCAATCCTGCCAGCGTGACACAGGCTGT
>JBFYSV010000206.1:0-3445 GCA_041301185.1 Anaerolineae bacterium | reverse complement strand
GCAGCGAAAGTTACAGCCCGGTGTGGCAATAGAATAAGCTAGCGATCCAGGGTAAAAATGGTAAAGGGGTTTCTTTTCCACGGGGTCCACATTCTGGCTGATCGTGCGACCATAGACGAGTGTGTAAAGAACACCGTCCTGGTTTTCGCGCACCCGGCAGACGCCTTTTTTGCCATCCGCGATCACACAACGATGGGCGCACAGATGGCAGCGGACACGGTTGCCGCCTATCTTCTCATAAAGCATTGCTTCTTGCATTGGCTCCATCATCAACACCCAACATCCAACACAATTGCTTCCCGATAACCAACCCAAACCTTTTGATCTCCGCTGAGCATCTCGTCCAGCTCAAAATCACCTGTATCCACGCGCAAGCAGTCCAGCTCATCGAGCTTATCCCTGGTTCCAACCACAAGTATATTCTCGCGACCGACCTGTTTTATAACCTGGGGGGTGAACTGTTTGCTTCCCCGACCGAAAATGAACCCGTTGCCACCAATTGGGGTCACGATAATCTTTCTCTTTTCAAATCGGTTTAACAAACGCAAGATGCCCTTCTCGTTTAAGTCCTTTTCAATCGATTGCCCTGCGAAAATTGCATCCACCCCGAGGAGTGTTTTCGGCAGACCCAGCTCATCCGTAATTGCCTTTAGGGTTGTACCAGGACCTAACAGGTACAGAGTCTTTTTATCCATCTCTTCAACAATATAGGTAGCGATCTCTTTCTTGCTCTCCCTCGAAGTAGGAGCCAAGTTCGAGGCTGCTTTTCCGGGCTGCAGGAAGCGTCGCACCTCAGGCACAACCAGATAACCATACAGGCGTGAAGCCAGACGGTCTTCTCTAAAGGCTTCCTCGTCGATATCCAGCACTTCCTCCTCAGTGAAATCAGCTCCTTCCAAGAAGGCGTCCACCATCTCAGCTGCTGCCCGGGTGCTGACTGCAAACACCGAACTGAAGATTTTTACCCCCGCAGGTACCGCGACCGCAGGTATCCTGGATTGGATGGCGTCACAAATATCTCTGGCGGTGCCATCTCCGCCAACAAAGACCAGCAGTTCCGCGCCAAGCTCCGCCATTTGGCGGGCAATCCGTTTGGTGTCTGCTGCCGATGTATGCGTGGACCTCTCTCCAATCACGGTAAATGGGATGTCAAGTCCTTCAACATACATCTCCCCCATCCTACCGGATGCAACAAGCCAATGGATTCGATCCAACTGCTTGATATGGGAAAGAAGCTCTTTTGTTTTTTGCGGTGTGACCGGCTCTGCTCCTAATTCCAATGCTTTCTCATACATCATTTTGCCATCGGTCCCCTTGAGCCCAACACTACCCCCCATCCCCGCCACAGGGTTCACGATCAGTCCGATTCGTTTTCGATCCATCTAAGCCTTCTTTCAATCTGTTCCGCTACTGCGGAAATATGCATCTGAAATGAGTTCCATGAACAAACGATCATCTATGTGCTACCGGCTTTCCGTCTTATTGCCAACCTACATCGCCCTTCCTCTCCTAAAATAACCTCACGCCATAGACTTATTAAGGGCATCTGTCAGCAATCCCTTGAAATGGTCAAGAGTGATCGGATGAAATTCCACCTCTAGGCCAGTCCAGTCAAACAGTTCTAGAATCTCCTCTGCATGCTGAGCCATGTACTCATCTGATAGATTGAGACCATCTAAGACAATGATCTTATCGTAATACCCTGGGAAGTTTGCATTCGCATCAGCTTCATCCCAGCTAAAATATCTCTGAAAAATAGCCTTCCAGCTCCTGAGCCAACCTGGAGTAAACCAAAGAATCTTATCCTGTCTTTGCTCACTTATCTGCTGCCGCTCCTCAATGCCAGCCAGCATATCATAACCATAGTCCCCCTGCACTCTGACAATCCCCTGACCGGCCTCTTGCAGGATCGTATCTACTCGCTTAAGCGGCTCCTCCGTGCTGACATGACATTTCTTCCCATAAACCACGATGATTTCGTGATCGGTGCATACTTCTTGAGCCTGGCTTATCCTCCTGAGAAGGTACTCCTCCAACCTTTCTGGTTTGGCATGCAAGCCAGGAGCTGTAAAAAGAAGCAAACGTGGATTTAGAAAACCAGTTTTCTGCAAATAGCTCAACTCCGGATATAACATTCCACAAGATATCAGACAATGATGGTTGAAGTCAGGCAAGCTCATCACACGATTACTCCATTACATAAATATCATGTTATTCCTTAAGCCGGTTTTATATCCAGTACAGGTGTGCCATCGATGGCATCCAAACCACGGACGTGTAAGATATTACCTTGAATGCCGACCAGCTCGGCTACCGTCACTCCGATTGGATTGGGCCGGCGTGGGCTGCGCAAAGCAAAGACACCTCTTTTGGGACGGCTCTGGTTTCCCCGTGGGTGCTGAAGCAGTTCATAACCATCAAAGAGATGAAAATAAAATACCACCATGATTTGCTGCCCTGGTTCTAGCCCTATTAAGCCTTCGACCAACAATGGGTCCAGGACAATGCGCGCCTCTGAAGAACGGATTTGGTCTAGCGCGTTGGACTGGTCAAATTCGTTTTCCACGCGACCGATCACTCGAAAATTTATGATCTGGGGGTTGGTTTCATCTTTTTCACCTGATCTGTCTTGCACCTCAAGCTCCTCTTTTAGCTTTTCTTCCAACTCAACCGGTTGCTCCATCATTGCAGGGATACAGAATTAGCCGGTCAGCGCTTATTAAGATCTAAAATCTGTTCTTCGATAGCCTGGATCTTCCTCTGGTTGACATCCATCGCTATCCATCTACTTACACCTTCAACCCGGCTTCGAAACCTTCCCAGATAGCCTCCAGAACTTTTCGGGGTTGAACAGCATCTCCCACAGTATACATTTCCAGACCACTTGACTCCAGGGAATCAGCCAATTCGCGATTCGGACGTACACCAACAGCAATAATCACCGTTTCGATGGGGAACTGGATTTCATGATTGTCCTGTTGGGCAAAAACCGCGTTGCTCGAGAACTTTGTTACTCTGGTATTGGTGTAGAAGGATACATTGTGTTTACGCAACCGCCCAAGTAGCATAGATTTCGCCAGCAGATCCATGTCTGCTCCCACCTCCGAGAGCATTTCAACCACAGCAACCTGCCTACCCTGACTGGCAAGTAAATCAGCAACTTCCAAACCGACCAATCCACCACCTATCACCAACACTGTGGGAGTTTCTACCCTTCCAACACCTTCGAGCAGGTCAGAAGCCAATATCCAGCGGACTTCATCAAGACCGGGAAAAGGAATGTTCAGCGGAATACCACCGGTTGCGATGATAACCGCATCGGGGTGCATATCGGTTAGCATTTGTGGTGTGATCTGAACACCCAGGTGTATATCAACGCCCGCGCGGTCCACCATCAGGGATAGATACCGAATCACATCAAGGAATTCCTCCTTGTATGGTGCCC
>JBFYSV010000205.1:0-5705 GCA_041301185.1 Anaerolineae bacterium | reverse complement strand
GGTTTGCAGCAAGTCGGCTTCGCTGGTGATATAGCTGATCGCATCCTGGATGAAGACCGCGTCGAAGGTGCACCCCAGGCGGGCGCTGCGCATGTCGCCCTGGATATGCTCCAGCTCCGGGTTAATCTCCCGGCTGATCGCCAGCATATCCGGCGAGAGATCGACCAGGGTCATGCGGTAGTGCTGCTGGAGGTGCGAGGCGTTATTGCCGCCGCCGGAGCCCAGCTCCAGCAGGTGGCTGCCATCCGGGATGCCGGCTGCCCGCAGGGTCTGGTAATAGAACTCTGCTTCTTCAGCATACTCCTCCGGGCGGGTGAGCAGGTGAAACCAGGGGGCCAGGTTGGTGTACATTTTGAGGGAACGGTTCATTTTTTTTCACCACAGAGACGCAGAGTCCACAGAGTTTAAACAAATATCACCGCAGAGACGCGGAGTGCGCAGAGTGATCATATAACACCGCAGAGTATTCCGTTCTTAATGATCGATTTACTCTGTGATCTCAGTGTCTGTGTGGTGTAACTATTAATTCCACCAGAGGGGGATGGTTTCCGGGCTGCCGTACCACGGCTCGCCGAAGACGCTAAAGTGGCTGACATCATCCAGGATGACCTGCTCTGCCCCGTCCAACAGGGCTGAGGGGAGGGGGATCAAGCCGTCCCCCCACACGTCGCCCCGCCCGCTGATCTGCTCGTAGACCGAATAAGCCCGGCGCGCCTGGCGGGTGGTGAGCAGGCTGCCGCGCAGCCATTTGCCGGCGACGGTGGTGTACGCCACCTGCCCGCTAAAATATGCCCCCGGCAGGTGCTGGTCGGCGTAGCGCGAGATGCGCTCGCCGCGGGTCAGGCCGCCCTGGCTGTGATGCGGGCTACCCAGGGTGATCAGGCGGTCCACCCGCTGCAGCCCGGCGTAGTGCCGCCCGGCGAACGGCTCTGGGCTGAGGTACAGGCGGGAGAACACACCCCCAGCGCTGTGCCCGACCAGGGTGATCTTACCGGTGGAGGAGCTGGCCGCGGCCTGGCAGGCAGTGCGGTGCAGCTTATCCAGCAGCCGGGCGACTCCGGCGAAGCTCACGCTGGCAAGCCAGTCCAGGCTGCGGGTGGGGACGATGGACACCGGGCAGTTGCTGACCGCCTCCAATGCCCGGCGCATGGACTGGTAGAGCATGGGGTAACTGAGAAACCCGCCAAAGATGACGATGGGTTGGGTGGGAGATGAGTTCATCGGTCGAAAGAATTATAACCGGGAGGAACCTTCCCGGGGTACCTTCCCGCAAGTTCGTTGTGAGACCGGCTGGTTGTGCATGCAGGTAACTTGCGGGAAGCAACGTTGAGCAACCTTCCCGCAAGCTGGTGTGGGCAGGCGGGTTATGCGGGCGGGCAGCTTGCGGGATGCAACGTTGAGAAACCTTCCCGCAAGCTGGTATGGGCAGGCGGGTTATGCGGGCGGGCAGCTTGCGGGAAGGAACGTTGAGCAACCTTCCCGCAAGCTGGTGTGGGCAGGCGGGTCATGCGGGCGGGTAACTTGCGGGAAGGTGCCTGAGCAAGTTGGGTGTGTGCTTGTATTAAACGGGACCACCCCCGGGGGAGAGCGGGGGCGGTCACCATAATCAAGCCAGACGTTCAGCGGGCGTCAGGCGCAACAGGGAGGCGGTATACGGGAGGTAAGTCCGGGTTGTGCTTACCGCCGGGGGTGAAGAAGATCTGGATCTGGCGGATGGTGCGGTCGATCAGGCGGGTGATGATCTGCGAGTAGTCCAGGGCAGTCTCATCGCCTGAGAGCGGGCCGGCAGCCCCGGTGAGCGGCGCTCCAGTCGGGACCAGGATGGGCAGCAGGGTTTCCTGCGGCATTGGAATCAGGACTGGCGTTGCCGGGACTATGGTGCGGGCTGGCGCCAGGGTGCCATCCACCGGCACGATATCCGGCGGCTCCACCGGGAGCAGCTCAGGCGTGGCACTCGGCTCGGGCGTAGCGCTTGGCTCGGGCGTCTCGCTGGGCAGCGGGGTATCGGTAGGTGGGCTGGGCGTCAGGGTAGGTGGTTCCGGCGTGGCGCTTTGCTCCGGCGTCTGGCTGGGCGTGGGTGTAGCAGACTTGCCTGGCTTGACCTTCTCGGTTGGTGTGGCGGAAGGTCCAGGTGTAGCGGTGTTGACGACTACGACCGGCGTGGCGGTGACGGAGATTTCCCAACCCTCGGTAGTGTGGCACTTGGAGCACTGGCCGCGCGGGTGGCTGGCAGGCCGGGCGTGGCAGGCGTTGCAGGTGCTGTAGCCGGTGTGGTCGAAGGTGTAATCCAGCCAGTCGGTGGTGCCGTGGCAGTTGGCGCACTCGCCGGGCCAGTGACCCTCGGGTTGAGCGTGGCAGGAAGTGCAGTCGGTCAGCCCGGAGTGGTTGAAGGCAACCGTTTCCCAGTCGCTGGTGGCATGGCAACTCGAACACTGCCCGGGGTAGTGCTCTTCCGGCGGCGTGTGGCAAGCCAGGCAGTCACTCGTCTCGGAGTGGAACATGCTGGCGTCCTTCCAGTCGGTCACATTATGGCAGTTGTAGCACTCACCTTCGTAGTGGTCAGCTGGCTCATCGCTGGCGTGGCAGCTCTGGCAATCGGTATACCCCAGGTGGTCAAAGCTGGTATCGGTCCAGCTCGCCAGGGTATGGCAGGATGTGCAATCGCCCGGGTAATGCCCGGCAGGTGGCGTGTGACAGGTGGCGCACTCCAGGCTGAGATCGTGCTCGTAGTCCGTCTCTCTCCAGCTGCGCACGTTATGGCAATCGGTGCAGCTGCCCGGATAATGGCCTTCTGGCTCGGTGTGGCAGTGGGAGCAGCTGCTGCTGCTGGTGTGAATGAACTGGTCGGGCGTCCAGTTGCGCGTGCTGTGACAATCGCCGCAGCTCGAGCCGTAGTGGTTTGCTGGTTCGGTGTGGCAACTGACGCAGTTGTGATTGCCAACGTGGCTGAAGCGGACCCCGCCCCAGGATTCGGTGGAGTGGCAAGAGGAGCATTGCCCCGCCGCCAGGTAGGCATCGTGGTCGTCGGGAGTATCATCCAGGTGGCAGCCCAGGCAATCTTTAAACTCGGCGTGGTTGTAGATCGCATCCAGCCAATTTTCGGTGTTGCTGTGGCAGCTGGCGCAGGAGCCGGGGTAGTGGAACTGGGGCGCCTGGTCACCGTGGCATGACTCGCACTCGTAGACATTCTCATGCCCGTATTCGATGACCTCCCAATCGGTGGTGGAGGCATGGCATAAGCTGCAATCGCCGGGGTAGTGGTCTTCGTCGACGACCACCTGGACGAAGGGCAGGTAATCCAACAGTGAGTAGAGCGACCGGTCGGGCAGGTAGCGCACCACGGGGATATCCCCGGCATGGCAGGAGAGGCACTCGCTGACACCTTCGTGGTCGAAGGTGACCGCTTCCCAGGACTTGATATCGTGGCAGTCTGCGCACTCGCCCTCGAAGTGATCCGGGTAGATGAACATCACCGAGTCTGGCTGCGGCTCGTGGAGCAGGATGTACGCCTTCATCCAGTTTTGGCTGAGGTTATCACCCATTGCCGGGCCATCGGCATGGCAACTGGAGCAGTTCTTCTCCATGCCGGCGTAGACACCCTCTTCATGGCAGTTCTGGCAGAGCAACTCGCCGTGACCGCCCACCAGGGGGAAATCCTGGTGGCGGACATTCTGCCCAAGGAATGGCACCGCAACGGGGGGGATGGTGCCCGGCGAAGTACCGGTTGGAGGCAGCGGAGGATCGCCAGAATCTTGTACCGGACCCCATCCCTTACCCTGCCAGGATTGGCTCACCAACTTGAGCGTAGAGGCCGCATCAATGGCGTTGGTCGAGCGGATTACAGTAACCTGGCTTGTTTCGAGGCTCCCGGACCTGCCCAGATCCGGGGACCTGGCCTCACGATCGGATATATCCTGGGCGGGGGGCGCCAGCTCAGCCGCGGACGGCTGGCGGGCGGCGACAGCCCAGGCGGCACTGCCCAGGGCGAGCAGGGCCAGTGCGATGGCGAGCAGAAATAGCGTGGATTTCTTCATGGCAGCTCACCTCCCCCCGTCGAGCAGCAGCTCCACGGGGAAATTACTGCCGGCGAGGGTGCGCGCCAGCGTTGGACCCACCTCCAAGCCAACTGCGCCCAGGATTTGCTCCTCGCGCAGGCGCTCAGCTTCACCGGCTACTCCGGTGGGGTGGCACTCCTGGCAATTTTCATAATCGGTGATGTTCTCCGCCAGGTGGACCTCTTCCATTTGTTCCGGTGTGTGGTCGTGGCACCCGTAGCAGGTGTGGGTCTGGTAGGTTTCGGTGTGGCAGGTTTCGCAAGCCAGCTCGCTTTCCGCGCCGTGATCCAGGAAGAAGGTGTGGCGGGTCAGGTAAGCCGGCGTCCAGGCAATGGTATTGTGGCAGCGCTCGCACTCCAGCCCGAACAGGCCCTCGTGGATGGGCGGGTCTTCGTGGCACGAGACGCAATCATGCGGGGCGACCTCCAGGAAGGCATTCCCGGTCTCATAAGCGGTAGGCATCCGCTCGAGCGGGCCGGCTGCCTGGGCAAGGGCGCCTGCCAGCTCCCAATCGGCAAAGCGGATGAAATCCACCAGCTCTTTGATCTGCAGATCGTTGAGCATGCCGCCTTCGTCGATGTGCCAGGCAGCCATCTCCGAGCCGTGGGCGGCGCGGGCGATGGTGCGGAAGAGCATATCCGGGTTGATCTCTGCCAGGGCGGGATTATTCACGGGCGGCATGGCTGCCACGCCCTCGCCGACATCGCCGTGGCACAGGCGGCAATGCTGGGTGTACAGCTCGGCGCCGGTCTCCACCACCTGGCGGCGATAATCACCCTGGGCTGTTTGCATGCGCCCGGATTCTTTGGCCGCGTAAATGGGCAGGGCGATCACAAACGCTGCCAGGGCAATCAAGCTGAGAAGGTTGTAACGGTTCATCTTGTGTCCCCTCCCGGCTAGGATGCGTAGGTGAGCTGGTCTGGCGAGTAACTCTCCCGCCGCTGGAGATTGGAAGTATCTACCCGCACAACGGCGTTCTTGTCGATCGACACCGGGAAGTAATCCAGCGCCCTGGGCACGGGCTGGTTGAGGAAATTGCCGTACATGTCGAACGACGAAGCGTGGCAGGGACACAGAAAGCGGGATTTCTCGGCGTTCCAGTTGACCGTGCAGCCCAGGTGCGGGCAGCGCTGGTAGACCGCCAGGAAACCGCCGTCTTCAGCGCGCACCAGGAAGAAGTTGTCTTCGGGGAACTCGGTGACCGAGCCGGGCGGGAATTTCTCGATCTCGCCGGCTTTGATGACCCCGCCGAACTCGCCTTCCAGGCTGCGCGAGCGCAGGAACATGAACCCGGCAACGCCGGTCTCGATGGCGGCAACTGTGGTCAGCGCGCCCAGACCCAGCACCAGGAAATTGCGCCGGGTGAGGCTGCTGGCTTGCTCTTCTTGGGGGGCTTGCGCCCGGGTGTATGCTTTGGTTTGCATTTTGCTGCCTCCTTACTCTTTAACCTTCCCGTCAGCTTCCCGAATGCTTCTTGGTGCTCGTCCTGATTTAGGGTTCATCCCTAAGCTTTCGGGAAGGTTAGGCTTGCTTCCCGAAAGTTTTCAAAACATCTTCCTGATCAGCATCCGATCCTAGTAACTTTCGGGAAGTTATAGGATCAGGGCCATGTTCTCGCCCCGGAACCAGATGCCGATGATGGTCAGGACG
>JBFYSV010000202.1:0-75225 GCA_041301185.1 Anaerolineae bacterium | reverse complement strand
GGTCCTGGCGCACCCGCCGGAGTTCAAGCTGATGCCGGAGATCATGGACCAGGCGCAGGAACAGGCGCGCAAGTTTGGGGTAGGCTTTGAAGTGATGGATGATATGGAGAAGGCATTCAAGGACGCCGATATCGTCTACGCCAAATCCTGGGGAGCGATGGTGCACACCCCGGATGCTGAAGAAGGAGCCAAGATCATCAGCAAATACTCGCACTGGATCACCGACGAGCGCAAGATGGCGTTGGCGAAACCGGATGCGATCTACATGCACCCGTTGCCAGCAGACCGGAACATAGAAGTGACGGATGGTGTCATGGATGGAGCCAACTCGGTGGTCTACGACGAGGCGGAAAACCGGATGCATGCCCAGAAAGCCGTCATGGCTTTGACGATGAGGTAGATCATGGATCAACCGAAGAAGAAGATCGCAGTAGTAGCCATTGGCGGCAATTCGCTGATCAAGGATAAGAACCATCAAACGGTTGAAGATCAGTATGATGCAGCCAAAGAAACCACATACCATATCGCCGACATGATCGAAGCCGGGTGGGATGTGGCCATCGGTCATGGCAATGGACCGCAGGTTGGCTTTATCTTGCGCCGGTCAGAGATTGCTTATAAGGTTGAGGGCATGCATGAGGTGCCAGTGGATGTGTGTGGGGCAGATAGCCAGGGCGCTATCGGATATGCATTGCAGCAAACCCTGCAAAACGAGCTTCACCGCCGGGGTATTGACAAGCCTGTTGCTACAGTCGTAACCCAGGTGCTGGTTGATAAGAATGATCCGGCATTCCGCAATCCAACGAAGCCGATTGGCGGGTTTATGGATGAAGGTGAAGCAAAGCGCCGCGAACGTGAGCTCAGCTGGAACGTGGTTGAGGATGCCGGGCGAGGCTGGCGCAGGGTAATTGCTTCGCCATTACCCAAGGAAGTGGTCGAGCTGGAATCCGTAGAGCATCTGATCGAGGCGGGCGTCATCGTAGTCACCGTAGGTGGTGGCGGCATCCCTGTGATCGATGTGGGCAACGGTGAGCTGCGAGGGATCGCGGCTGTGATCGATAAAGATTTCGCCAGCAGCTTGCTGGCGCAGCTGATCCATGCTGATCTGCTTCTGATCTCGACGGCGGTAGAAAAAGTGGCTTTGAACTTTGGAAAGCCGGAGCAGAAATGGATCGACAGGATGACCCTGTCTGAAGCCAAGCAGTACCTGTCTGAGGGCACACATTTTGCCAAGGGTTCTATGGCGCCCAAAATTCAGGCGATCGTCTGGTATCTGGAAGCGGGAGGTAAGCAGGCGATCATCACCAATCCCGAGAACATCGGACGGGCGCTGCGTGGTGAAACCGGCACCTTGATTGTGCCTTAAGTGTCATCTAATCCTGATGGAAGTGACTTAAGTCACGTTCTCAGATGTTGTTGTTAGAAAGCTAATAAGGGTAAAATAGAACATCGGTCGACTGGATCCATTATCAACACCATAATGCCATGCAAATTGAGCTGCGACAAATCCGCAAGTATTTTGGTCCAGTAAGAGCAAATGACGGCATCAGCCTGACCCTGGAAGGTGGGCGAATATACGGGTTATTAGGTGAAAATGGTGCTGGTAAAAGTACGTTGATGAAGATCCTGTCGGGATACCAACCGCCCGACTCGGGGGATATTTTGCTCGATGGTCAACCCCAGCGCTTCGCCTCGCCGGCAGAAGCGCTGGGGAGTGGTGTAGGAATGTTATACCAGGATCCCCTGGATATACCCGCTTTCAATGTTAAGGACAATTATTTGCTCGGGCGGAATCGCCGGGTCGTGCTGAATTACAAGACAGCGAAGCGGGAGCTAAGCGAGATCACAACGCGCTTCCAATTCGTGCTAGACCAGCAAGCAAGCATCGAGAGTCTCTCCTTAGGAGAGCGCCAGCAGCTTGAGCTTACCCGGCTCTTAGTCGGTGGAGCGCAGCTATTGATCCTGGATGAACCGACTACTGGGATCAGCGCTGATCAAAAAGAGAAATTGTTTGCTTCAATCAAAAAGCTGGCTCGGGATGAGGGAAAAACGCTTATCCTGGTTTCCCATAAATTGGATGAAGTGCATGAACTCTGCGACGAAGCGTTTGTATTGCGCAAAGGTCAGTTGGTTGGGAAAATTGAAATACCCTGCCCCAATGAGCGCCTGGTTGAGATGATGTTTGGTCAGATACCATTGCGCTCTGAGAGACCAGGCCATACGCTGGGCGAGCCGGTTTTGGAATTGAAAGATTTGCGCATCCCAACATACCGCTTAATCGTGAAGGACATCAACCTGACAGTCCATGAGGGAGAAATTTTCGGACTGGCAGGATTGGAAGGTAGCGGACAACAATTAGTTCTACGAGCATGCGCTGGTTTAATTAAGGCGGATCATGGGCATGTTTCGCTGGCTGGACAGGACATTACCAATTGGCCTTTCCAGCGAGTAAGGACAGCCGGTGTTGGGTTTGTGGCAGCTGGGCGATTGGAAGAAGGTCTGGTGGCAGACCTCTCGCTGACTGAGCATCTGGTGCTCTCCCAACCATCCCGAAGGTTCTTCATTGATTGGTCGGACGCCCGCAAGAAAATTCAAGACAGGATTGAACAATATCAAATTGTTGGTAGCCCAGATTCAGGTGCTGAGGAGCTATCAGGTGGTAACCAACAGCGCCTTTTATTTGGGCTGCTTTGGGAATCGCTGAAATTGATCCTGCTTGAACATCCGACACGCGGCCTGGATGTACGCTCGTCGGATTGGATATGGGATCAACTATACCAACGCCGGCAGGCCGGAACAGCAATTCTCTTTATGTCCTCTGATCTGGACGAGATCATAGATCGCAGTGATCGAATAGCGGTTTTTTCTGGGGGAAAGATGTCCAGGATCTTAGATGCCAGGCAGACAAATGTAGACGAGGTGGGGCATTTGATCGGAGGACAGGAGTGAAATCCCGGCTTTGGCTGCGGTGGGTGTGGCCGGTGGTGCCAATCTTTGCCAGCTTACTGGTCACTTCCTTACTTTTGTATTTGTTCGGAGCGAGTCCAATCGAGTCGTTCCAGGCAATGCTAAAAGGTGCCTTTGGAGACCAATCCAAGACACTCAGTGTACTAGCTTTTTGGGTACCCCTTTTACTGACCGCAACTGGATTATTGGTTACATTTACTGCCGGTTTATGGAATATCGGAGTTGAAGGCCAGATTGTGATGGGCGCAATTGCAGCCAGTTGGGTTGCCTTACGAGTAGAAGCGCCAGCTCCTGTCCTTCTTACCCTCGAAATCCTGGCTGCGATGGCAGCAGGAGCACTATGGGCAGGATTTTCAGCAGTCCTGAAAACTCGGGGTAAGGTGCATGAAATCTTCAGTGGTCTGGCATTAAATAATATCGCTATCATCTTAACGAATTACCTGATCTCAGGTCCCTGGCAACCCCCTGAAGGCGGCACATTTAGAGGCACAGCGCCATTTCAAGAGGATGCTTTGTTCCCGCTATTTGGGAACTCACATTTCAGTCCCTTGTCGTTAATCCTTGCTATTGTAGCCTTTGGCGCAGTTGTTGTGACTTTACGCGGGACATTATGGGGATTACAACTCAAAGCACTGGGGAAAAACCTGCGCTCAGCGTTTCTATTGGGTGTATCCAGTGAACGAGAGATGATCCTGGCAATGATGTTTTGCGGGGCGCTGGCTGGCCTGGGTGGAGGGGTGCGAGTTCTGAGTTGGTTTGATAGCTTGCGTCAGAGCATTTCTGGGGGAATTGGCTTTCTGGCATTATTAATTGTTATGCTTGCGAATTATCGCGCCTTTTGGATTCCGCCAATTTCTCTCTTTTTCTCTGTAGTCCTCAATGGTGCGATCTCCCTCCAGCTTCGAACCCAATTACACTCGTCGTTGGGAGGCATACTAACCGAAATGATGGTCTTGTTTGTGGTCTTGTTCGGAGATGCGACCAAAATTAAATTCCTGCAAAGGAAAAAAGACCATGATTGATCAAGCCTTAATTTTGATCCTGTCTTCGGTAGTTCTGGCCTCTACGCCGTTGATTATTGCGGTGTGCGGGGAGATCCTTACCGAGCGTGCGGGTATCGTCAATCTCTCTTTGGATGGGAGTATGTTGATGGCAGCCATGACCGGATTCGTGGTTGCCTTGAAATCGGATAGTGTGTGGGTGGGATTCCTGGCAGCCATGATTGTGGGGGGATTCTTTGCATCGATTATTGCCTTTGGCAGCATCCGATTACGCCAGAGCCAATTTGCGATAGGATTTGTGTTGACCTTACTAGGGGATGATCTTGCGGCTTTCCTGGGGCAAAATTACACCCGCATTCCGGGACCGGTAGTAAAACACTTTGCTATTCCGCTATTGGAAGATATTCCAGTTCTCGGACCGATCTTCTTCAACCAGAGTCCAGTTGTATATTTTGCCTATATCCTGGTTGGAGTCACCTGGTTTTACCTCTTTCGCACACAACCGGGTTTGCGGTTGCGGAGTGCGGGAGAACGACCCGAAGCAGCATTTGCGCGAGGGATTAGCGTGAATCGCCAACGCTATATATATACAATTGTTGGTGGGGCACTGGTAGGGATAGCCGGAGCAGCATACTCGCTTGATATTAAGATCGGTTGGTCGGATGGCCACATTCGCGGGTTTGGCTGGATTGCTCTGGCAATTGTAATCTTCGGAGGTTGGTCTCCCATCCGGGGTGCATTTGGCGCATTGCTATTTGGGGCAACCAAAGCCCTGGCAACCTTTTTGCAGAGGAGATTTCCGGAAGTGTCGGTGGTTGCATTTAACGCTGTTCCCTGGGTATTGATGATTACTGTACTATTACTGGTAGGAAGTGATTTCACTGAGCGGATCATTACCATGGCACCCGAGCGTATGCAGCGTCCATTACAACGCTTGCTACGCATATCGCCGCCAAAAGCCCTTGGCTCGACATTTGTTGAGGATTGAGACAACAACTCTATGCAAGCCATATTCAACAAGCACCCCCGACTTTGGCGAGTTTTTAATCTCTCGCTCCCTTTCCTGGCAACTCTGGCTGCGCTGGCAGTCGGTGCGGTGATGCTCATCTTATTGGGAGAGAATCCGCTAGCAGCATATAGCGCTTTGATGGAGGGAGCACTTGGGAGTACGAATGCGCTGGCTGATACCCTGGTTAAGGCAACACCGCTATTATTGGTTGCGGTAGGTATATGTATTGCCTTTCGGGGTGGAGTATTGAATATTGGCGGTGAAGGCCAACTCGTTGTAGGCGCGTTGGCGTCAACTCTTGTTGGTTTAACTTTTCCGGATGCAGCCGGATTGGTTGTAATCCCATTAGCTCTGCTATGTGGATTTCTTGCTGGAGCGGTGTGGGGGGCAATACCGGGCTTATTAAAAGCATATTTTAATGTCAATGAAATCCTGAGTACGATCATGATGAATGCCATAGCAGTGCAAGGGATGAACTATCTATTGCGTGAGCCTATGATCGACCCGGTACAACTGGAATCGGCTTCGCGGATTCCGCAGACGGCTCGTTTGGCAATTGCTTTTGATTTGCCCCGCCTTATCCCTACACGGTTGCACTTGGGAACCGGTCTGGCTATTCTGGCCGCCATATTGGTGTACATATTTTTATGGAGAACGGTAATTGGCTACCGAATCCGAGCGGTTGGATTAAATCCGCACGCCTCGCGTTACGCGGGCATTAATGTACCGCGCTATATTGTCCTGGCTCTCCTACTAAGCGGTGCATTTGCGGGCCTGGCTGGTGCAGTCCAGGTGTACGGACTTCACCACCGGATGTTCACGGATGGCTCGGCTACTGGATTCACAGGTAGTGCCGGGTTTAACGGCATTGTTGTGGCGCTATTTGGGAACTTACATCCACTCGGGGCGATACCGGCATCTTTCTTATTTGGGGCTTTGTTAGTGGGGGCGAATAAATTACAACGAGTAATGCAGGTGCCATCTGCCTTCATCATTGGTTTGAATGGTTTAGTGGTGGTGTTCGTGGTGAGTAGTGAGTATTTTAAACGTCGCTGGGCCGTGCGACGGGAGACAGAAACAATTGAGAAGGTACCCATAGCTAGTAAAGCGGAGGAGATGACGTGATCTCGGATCTGTTTACCATGACGGTCTTTGTAGGTATCCTGGCTTCGGGTATTCGCCTGGCTACTCCTTATTTATTTGCGGCTATTGGCGAGACGATCGGGCAGAAAAGTGGGGTGCTAAACCTGGGTGTTGAAGGGATCATGTTACTGGGAGCATTTGCCAGTTTCTATGTTACATTTACAACGAATAATCTGGGGTTGGGGCTTTTGGCGGCGATTATCGTAGGCGGAGTGCTTGGCCTGATGGTGGCTTTTGTCAATGTTACCCTGAAGGCTGAACAGGGAATCAGCGGGATCGGTTTTTATTTGTTTGGATTAGGTATCAGTGAATTGCTTTTCCAAATAACCATGGGAACGGTGGAAACAGTTAGCGGATTTTCCCCAATATATATACCAATCTTAAGTGACCTGCCGGTCGTAGGAGCTATTTTATTCCGCCATAACCTGCTGGTTTATACTGCATATTTCTTGGTCCCGGTTTCTTGGTTCTTGCTCAATAAGACAACATTAGGATTGAAGATCCGTGCAGTCGGCGAGAATCCTGAAGCGGCGGATACGATGGGAGTGAGTGTCACAGGAATCCGGTACTTCACTTGCATCTTAGGAGGTGTATTCTCTGGAGTCGCAGGAGCTTCTCTGTCGATTGCGTTGTTGAATGTATTTCAACAAAATTTGACCAGCGGACAGGGTTTTATTGCTGTAGCCCTGGTGTATTTTGGAGGGTGGCGTCCGTTTGGGGTATTGATAGGCTCGCTGATTTTTAGCCTGGTGAATGCCTTGCAACTCTGGGTCCAGATAAAATCGTTGCCCATCCCGTCTGATATTGCTATCATGATGCCGTATGTGCTAACCATCTTGGCGCTGGTGATTGCTGTTCAGCGCGTTCGTCCACCATCTGCTCTGGCTAAACCATTTGAGCGTGGAGGATAAGACACTTTTCTAGCTTCAATTCGTGAAGGGAATATAATATCGAGGAGGTGGCTTCGACTCAATAGTTCTTGCATAGTGTGTAACCTTAGTACGATAGACTTAGCTTAGAAAAGGATGGAGAAAATGAATAAAACATCGAAATGGCTCATATTAATGCTGTTAATCTCACTGGTGCTCAGCGCCTGTGGAGGTGCGGCAACCCAAGCTCCGGCGACAGAACCCCCGGCGGCTGAACCCCAACAACCAGAGCCACAACCTGAGGAGACAGAACCTCCAGCGGCAATGGAGAGCTTCCGTGTCGCGGTTGTGATGCCAAGTGCAATCAATGATCTGGCTTTCAGTCAGAGCATCTATGATGCGCTAATGGCGATTCAAAGCGAGATGGGCGCAGAGAGCTTTGAATTCGTCTACTCTGAAAATATGTTTGTTGTGGATGACGCGGCAGCAGCTCTACGTGATTACGCCAGCCAGGGGTATAACCTTGTCATTGCCCACGGCTCGCAGTACGGCAGTTCCCTTTTAGAGATCGCCCCTGATTTCCCGGAAACCAGCTTTGCTTGGGGTACGACAGTTGATACCTTTGTGGATCAAGGTGTGACGAACGTATACGCCTACGAGGCTCGCTCGGAGCAGGGTGGCTATGTGAATGGTGTGATTGCTGCCAGCCTGTCTGAAAGCAATGTGCTAGGCGTGGTTGGTCCAATCGAGACAGGGGATGCCAAGCTGTACGTAGATGGCTTTGTGGTTGGCGCTAAAGCTACCAAACCGGATCTCGAGGTTAATGTCAACTACATTGGCTCTTTTAGCGACGTAGCGCTGGCGTCAGCAGCCGCAGAAACCCATGTCCAGGCAGGTGCGGATGGCCTGACAGGCTCTGCTCAAATGGTGGTTGGCGCGGTAGGCGTAGCAGAAGAAAATGATGTGGTTTGGTTTGGAACACAATCCAGCCAGACAACCCTGGCACCCAGCATTGTGGTTGCCAACCAGATCTATGACTGGACTATTGTCCTGAATGATATCATTGGTAAGGTGAAGGCTGGAACGCTGGGTGGAGAAGCGTTCGCGCTGACCCTGGCAAATGGTGGTTTGAAGATGGATTTCAACCCGGAGTATGAGTTACCAGCCGATGTTAAAGCCCTGGCGGATCAAACTATCCAGGGGATCATCGATGGCTCAATCGTAATTGGAGATGCTCCTCCACCTCCACCAGTGAGCGAAGAGTTTGTCTTTGGCGTAGTATTAGTTGGTCCTAAGAATGATCGTGGCTGGAGCCAGGCTCATGCTGAAGGCGCGGCTTACGTGGAAGCAAATGTACCTGGAGCGCGTGCGATCATCTTCGAGTCACTCAACCCCGCGGATAAACCAGAAGCTACCCTAGAAGGTGTCGTCGATGATATGGTGGCAGATGGCGCTAAACTGGTATTGACCACCTCAGACGAATTTGAGGAGGATACGCTGGGTGTGGCTGAAAAATATCCGGATGTCATCTTCATTAACATATCTGGAGATGACGTTCTTACCGGGGAAGCACCACCAAACGAAGGCAATATAATGGGGCGCATGGAGGACATGAAAGCCATCGCCGGGTGTGCAGCAGCCTTAAATACTCAGACAGGGTCTTTAGGTTACCTTGGACCATTGATCAACTTTGAGACGCGCCGTTTGGCTGCATCGGCTTACCTGGGAGCCAGGTATTGCTATGAGAACTACCGTGCCATGAACCCTGCCGATTTGGAATTTGTCGTGACCTGGATTGGTTTCTGGTTCAATATCCCTGGCGTGACATTAGATCCGACGGAAGTCACCAACGGTTTCTTTGATCGCGGAGTTGATGTGGTTATGAGTGGCATCGACACAACCGAAGGGATTGATGTCGCCGGACAGCGTGCAGGTCAGGGTGCCGCAGTTTGGGCGGTACCTTACGACTATGTAGGTGCTTGTGACCAGGCTCCGGATATCTGCCTGGGCGTTCCATTCTTCAACTGGGGACCGTCGTATCTAGAACTTGTTCAAGCCATCCAGGCTGGAACCTGGGAGCAATCTTGGGACTGGAATGCACCCTATTGGGAGGACTTGACCGATAATACCAAGACTGCTGCCGGTTGGGTCAATGGACCAGGAATGCCCGCCGAGGCTCAGGCGTTACTTGACCAGTTTATCGCTGGCCTGGCTTCTGGCGAGATCAATGTATGGACCGGACCGATCAACCTGCAGGATGGTACAGAATACATCCCGGATGGACAGGTTGCCACCGATGAGCAGATCTGGTACCTGCCGCAATTGCTGGAAGGTATGGAGGGTCCGAGTAATTAACCCAGAACGACGGGTGTGAACAGTTTGGTGAGCAGGTTATGCAAAGGCGGAGCCTTTGCATAACCTGCCTGTTGCTATATGTGGTTGGGTGTGATGAGACAAAACGAAAATACTTCTCTCCCTGAAAAGCAGCGCATCTCAAAAATGGAGATGCTTGGAATCGTTAAGCGGTTTCCGGGCGTTCTGGCTAACGATCATGTGGATTTTAGTGTTCATTCAGGTGAGGTGCATGCATTGCTCGGAGAGAATGGCGCTGGCAAGAGCACCTTGATGAGGATATTGTATGGATTATACCGACCTGATGAAGGACAAATTCTCATTGATGGATCTCCTGTACAGATTGAATCGCCGCACGATGCAATCCGTATCGGGATAGGCATGATCCACCAGCATTTCATGTTGGTGCCAACCCTGACCGTTGCCGAGAATGTAGCTCTGGGATTAGCCTCATCTCGTGGACTCTTAACAGACCTGGACGTTGTCTCAAAACGAATTCAGACACTGGCTGAGATGTATGGATTGCAGGTAGATCCGAATGCCTATGTCTGGCAATTGGCAGTTGGACAACAGCAGCGGGTTGAAATCATCAAAGTTTTATATCGAGGTGCGGCCTTGTTAATCCTGGATGAACCTACAGCAGTATTGACCCCTCAAGAAGTCCAGGATTTGTTTGTTACTTTGCACCAAATGGTTAAAGATGGGCATGCCTTAATTTTTATCTCGCATAAACTTCAAGAAGTGGTTGATATCAGTGATCGAGTAACCGTGTTACGGGATGGGCGCTCGATCGGCTCGCGCCCGATCGGAGATACAACAAAAGAAGAGCTTGCCAGGATGATGGTTGGACGTGACATTGGTTTTAAGCCCGAACGGGCAGATAAATCGGAGGGGGAGATACGTCTTAGCTTAAAGGGCGTCTGGGCAAACAGCGATCTGGGAACCCCAGCTTTGAAAGGTGTGAACCTGGAACTCCGCTCCGGGGAGATCCTGGGTGTAGCGGGTGTCTCTGGCAACGGTCAGAGGGAGTTGGCACAAGTTATTACTGGTCTACGACCTACCACTCAGGGAGTAGTGCTTTTAGGGCAAAAAGATATCGCTAAAAAATCACCTGGGGAAATTCTTGCTCTAGGATTGTCTTATATTCCTGAGGAACGCATGCGAGATGGGATGATTCGCGAGTTCACCGTGGCAGAGAATTTGATCCTGCGAGAGCATGGAAAGAAGCCATATTCTCGCCTCGGATTTTTAGATTTTCAGAGAATCTCACGCCAATCTTTGGAAATGATCGAACGTTTTAATGTAAAAACTCCCTCCCAGGATACCCCGGTTAAGAATCTGTCGGGAGGAAATATCCAAAAACTATTGCTTGCCAGGGAATTGTCACGGAAACCGAAAGTGTTAGTGGCTGCACAACCTACTCGCGGGGTGGATATTGGCGCGACCGAGTATGTACACCACCGATTGTTAGAGCAACGCTCGGAGGGAACAGCTATCCTGTTGATCTCAGAAGACCTGGATGAGATCTTAACGATTTCTGATCGGATTATTGTCATCTATGAAGGCGAGATCATGGGTGAGGTAGTGACGAAAGATGCAACGCCGGAAGGACTGGGCTTGCTCATGGCAGGGGTAAGGGAGAATAGTACGAAGGAGGTTGAATGAGTCGGAAATTTCTGGGTTATCGCTGTTCAATTTGTAGTGGAGAGTATTCCGCAGGGGAGGTGACTTATACTTGCCCAAAGGACGGCGGAAACTTAGATATTATCCTGGATTATCGCACCATCCGCCAACAGGTAAATGTCAGGCATATATTTGAGACAGAAGAAGCCTCCCTGTGGCGGTATCTACCCCTGATCCCAGTATCCGATCCTGGAGGGTATGGCACGCCGTTGCGTGCTGCTGGCGCTACACCCGTATTTGCCCCGGATACATTAGCCAGGCAACTTGGTCTTAACCACTTGTGGGTTAAGGATGAAAGTCGTAATCCAACTGCGTCTTTCAAAGATCGGGCCAGTGCAGTGGTGGTTGCTCGAACGCGAGAGATAGGCGCTGAGATTGTGGTCACTGCCTCTACTGGAAATGCCGGAGCTGCCCTGGCTGGTATGTCTGCAGCCATTGGTCAGAAAGCGGTGATCTTTGCGCCTCGTACCGCACCACCGGCGAAGATCGCGCAATTATTAGTCTATGGCGCTAAGGTATTGCTAGTCGATGGTACTTATGATGATGCCTTTGATTTAACAATCCTGGCAGCCCAGGAGTTCGGATGGTATTGCCGGAATACAGGCTTTAACCCCTTTACCGCAGAGGGAAAGAAAACCGCAGCATTTGAGATCTGGGAATGGATGTACAGGCAGCTGAGTGGTGATAAGAAGGGATCAGCACAAAAGATTGCGAAAAAATTTGCCCGGCTGGCCGTGTTCGTGTCGGTAGGGGATGGTAATATCATCTCAGGTATCCATAAAGGGTTTAAGGATTTGGTGGAGATCGGCTGGCTGGAGACCTCTCCGAGGATTTTTGGTGTTCAGGCTGAAGGATCTGCCGCTATAGCCAATGCCTTTAACGCAGGTTCCGAGCAGATAACGCCGGTCTCCGCGAATACTCTGGCAGACAGCATTTCGGTTGATCTGCCGCGTGACGGAGTCCGGGCAGTACGTGCTTGCCGAGAGACTGGGGGAAGCTATATCATTGTCAGTGACGATGAGATACTTACTGCAATTGCAGATTTAGGTCGAGCAGGCATCTTTGCCGAGCCTGCCGGTTCGACATCCTATGCCGGGTTAGTAAGAGCAATTCGCCAGGGAGTGATTGGACCGGATGATCAAGTGCTGGTAATTAACACAGGCAGTGGTTTGAAAGATGTTCGATCGGCTATCCGGGCGGTGGCTGAAGCGCCAGTGATTGAACCAACTCTGGAAGCCGTCAAGCGAATGATAAAATAGGTGTATGGGAACGCCAATCCACTCAATCATCGCTCCAATTTATAATGAAAACCAAACTTTGCCCGAACTGTATCGCCGGGTTAAAGAGACAATGGACTCCAGCGGTGATAGCTGGGAATTGTTGTTGATTGACGATGGTTCAACGGACGGATCAACCGAGCTTATCCGGCAAATTGCCGTTGCAGATAATCGCATCCGCCCGGTAATCTTTGCCCGCAATTTTGGCCACCAGCTTGCGGTAACTGCTGGTCTGGACTATGCCCGCGGAAAGACTACCGTAATTATTGATGCTGATCTCCAAGATCCACCCGAAGTGATCCTTGATTTGATTGCTAAGTGGCGGGAGGGGTACGAGGTTGTCTACGCTGTCCGCGCTGAGCGGGAAGGAGAAAGCTGGTTTAAGCTGGTTACTGCCTCAGTCTTTTACCGGATCATATACAGAATAACCGATGTGAAGATTCCGCTGGATACTGGCGATTTCCGTCTGCTTGACCGAAAGGTGGTTGACGTGCTCAAGCAGATGCGGGAACGGCACCGATTCTTGCGCGGTATGTCAGTCTGGGTCGGATTCAAGCAGACCGGGGTGGAGTATCGCCGGGCAGCTCGTTTTGCTGGAGAGACGAAGTACCCGTTTAAGAAGATGTTCAAGTTCGCCTGGGATGCTATCACCAGTTTTTCGTATCTACCATTACAGGTAGCCACCTATTTGGGGTTTATCTCGGCGGGATTGAGTATTTTGGCGATCCCCGTCGTAGCTGCGATGCGCATCACCGGTACCCAGGAGGCGTTTGCAGGTCAGGCGACAACGCTGATTGCAGTGCTATTCCTTGGAGGGGTCCAGCTTATATCATTGGGTATCCTGGGGGAATACATAGGAAGGTTATATGATGAGGCGCGAGGAAGACCGTTATATATCGTCTGTGAAGCACCTGCTGAAGAGGTGTGATGTTGAATGTATTTAAAGATGTCATGAGCCATGCAATTTAACTCTGAAATTTATCCATAATTAGCATGAGGAGATTATACATAGAATGACTACCATCGATTTATCAATTGATCACGAGCGGCGGAAGAACGTAGTACAAAGAGCGCGGGAGAGGAATATCATCATCCCTACTTTCGCGCAGATGAAGGATCCCGCATTGATTCCAGCATCCATTAAAGACAGGTTGAGTAATATTGGCTTGTGGGATGTGAGTCCGTACAATCTGTTTCGGATAACCTGGAAGAACGAGCCAGTACCTCATGGTGGCGGGTACGGGGGAGTAAATTATTTAGAGCTTCCTAGCAGCTTGACCGGGACATCTGCCAGAATTATCGTGCTGGTAGGTAAATGGTTCCCCACCGGAGCGCATAAAGTAGGAGCGGCTTTTGGATGCCTGGTTCCTCGCCTGGTTACCGGTCAGTTTGATCCTACTGTCCAGAAAGCTGTTTGGCCCTCGACTGGTAACTACTGCCGGGGAGGAGCGTATGACTCGGCTCTCTTAGCTTGCGAGTCCATCGCTATCTTGCCGGAGGGGATGAGCCGCGAGCGATTCGAGTGGCTATCAAAGATTGCTGGCGAAGTGATTGCAACACCCGGAAGTGAATCCAATGTCAAAGAAATCTTTGATAAATGCTGGGAATTACGCAACTCCGGGGAAGACCTTATGATTTTCAACCAGTTCGATGAGCTTGGTAACTATCTGTGGCATTATGAAGTGACCGGGCATGCCATGCAGGAAGTGCTCAACCGGGAATTGGGGCCGCGGGATCAATTCCGGGGCATAGTCTCGGCGACCGGGTCGGCTGGGACAATTGCCAGCGGCGATTACATGAAACAACTATTCCCGGCTAGCAAAATCATAGCCAGCGAAGCCTTACAGTGTCCAACCTTGTTGGAGAATGGTTTTGGTGCCCACCGGATCGAGGGGATTGGAGACAAGCATGTTCCCTGGATTCACAATTCCAAAAACACCGACATAATCGTAGCTATCGATGATAATGCAGTGGTGAATCTTGCCCGCCTGTTTAATGAGCCTGCCGGCAAGGAGTACCTGGTCAAGCAAGGTGTGCCCGAAGCAATTGTGTCTCGGTTGGATTTGATGGGTTTCTCCGGAATTTCGAATGTTCTCTCAGCGGTCAAGATGGCGAAATATTACGAGTTGGGCGAGAATGATATTGTACTAACGGTATTGACCGACTCGATGGAATTGTACAGTAGCCGATTACGCGAAATGCACTCCGAACTCGGCGATTACACAACACTGGATGCAGCCAGCCACCATGCTGAATACCTCAAGGGAATATCAACCGATCATATGCTTGAATTAAGCTATGTTGACCGCCGGCGTGTCCACAATTTGAAGTATTTTACCTGGGTTGAACAACAAGGGAAAACATACGAAGAGATACTTGCTCAGTGGTATGAGCAGGATTATTGGGTAGATGTGCAGAACCAGGTTCAAGAGATTGACGAGCTGATTGAGGCGTTCAACCGAGACGTCGGTCTCTTATAATTAATTTGCCGAGGTAAATGAGCCAGGAATCGCCAGGTTTACCTGCAGCTACCGCGCTGATCTTAGTTGCGGTAATGAACAATCCGCGCGATCTTGAGATTGCGCGCTTGCTGGGTTGGTATCGCATTCCCCTAAGGAGTGCTCCAAAGGTAATTGCTGTCGATTACCTGGCTTTTTACCAAACAGGCGCATTTGATGCAGAAAAATGGTGTATCCAATATGTTGCACCAGTCCGCGGTCATGAGCTAACCACCCGGGCTGAGTTGCTGCGCGACGAGACCGACCACCCAAACGCTAATCTGGAATATTATAAAATCGAATTAGGTCCGCTAGCCAACTTGCCTCAGCCTATCCTGGCGAAGAGCTGGCGGCGGATCACTTTTTTCTACACGACCGGTGAATATTTGCTAGCGGCAAAAACAGTCAATGATTTGATTGTTCATACCGATGAACGCCGATTGCTCTGGCAGGCTTTGCGCGAGCGTGCTAACCGGAGCCAGGCATATCATACTCAGGATATGCCCGAGCCTGACTTAGATCCCGCATTTCTGGCTGCAATGTTGGGTTTACAAGAGATTATTCAGCCGGATGAATCGGCGTGATATTAACGCAGATAGTGGGAGACTATAAATTCTCCCAAAGATGAACTAATCCGGATGTGAATTGGTATTCCTATATAGTCCAAACGAATTCACATGATTTCTGGATGGAAACAGTCCGGGTGGTTTGATACTCATGGAATACTCCCACGAATTGATTCCTTGGAGTATTATCGATGCTAAGATATATCCTGCAGCGAATAATCATATTTCCGCTAGCATTGCTGATTGCTAATTTTGTTGGTTATGCTTATGCATACTACATCAGCCCCATTCAGCTGGCTCGTAACCCGTATACATTTGGTAATTTTTCTATCTCACCCGTTTTCCCCCAATATTTCGAGTACCTAAAAGGTGTCTTGCAATTCGATTTTGGCGTTCTTCCGCAAGGGGGCAGTATCCTGGAAATAATTGTTCGGGCAGGTATTGCCAGCCTGTGGTTGCTGGCCCTGGCTTTACTGGCGAGTATTGGGCTGGGTTTAGTGCTCGGATTTAGCGCCGTGCGGATCGCCCCTCCCAAAGTGTCTTCCTGGCTGACCGGGATGATCACCATCGGGCTGGCATCTCCCAGTTATTACATTGGAATCGTGCTGATAGCCCTCTCGATTGTATATGTGATTTGGGGCCCAGACGCGACTCCGCTCTTCCCGTTTCAAGGATATGGTATCGACGCTCATCTAGTTCTACCTACCCTGGCATTAATGGTATTGCCTACGGTTAAGATTGCTCAGATCACATCTACGATGTTGGCGGGGGAAATGGACAAACAATACGTTGTTGCTGCGCGCAGCTTTGGCCATACCATGCAGGCCATCCGCAAGAGGCTTGCGTTTCGCAATGTCCTGGCGGCAGTGATCATCACAATCGTGGCTTCTCTGCGCTTGATGATTGCCGAGTTAATCATCGTTGAAAGGCTGTTCGATTGGCCTGGTATCGGTCGGCTGTTTTCTTCTACCTTGGTGTTAACCAACCGGTCTGACATCTTCCTTTTCCCGCCTCTACTGGCAGCTTTACTGACGATTTTGGCAGCAGTTTTTCTATTATCGGACTTCTTTGCCGGGATTCTCGTCAGGTATTATGATCCAAGGCAGTCAGGTTAATGGCCGGAATTCAAGGGATCAGCGCACAAAATACCGGGACAGTAGTAGATAACCTGCCCCATAGTGGTGGTTTCTTACATTCTTTCCGCCAGATGAATTGGCCGTTAATTATGGGCGGATTCATCAGCTTGTTTATCTTGCTGATCGCAATCTGGGGTCCGAGATGGGCTCCGCAGGACCCAATGCAGGAAAATTACGCATTAACTATCGACGGGAGAATCGTCAGCCCGCCGTATGCGCCACTAGCTCTACCAGATTATCCCCTAGGAACTGACCAGTTCGGAAGGGACATGCTCAGCAGGATCCTGTGGGGGGTGCGCCCGACGTTGATAATAGTTGGTATTGTTGCAGTTACCCGTCTGATTCTTGGGGTTTTGCTAGGTTTTTTGATTGGCTGGTCAACTGGTGTTAAAGGAAAAATCCTGGACACTATCCTTTTTATCGCATTATCGATCCCAATCCTGATCGTAGCACTGATGGGTATCACTGCCATCGGTGTCGAAAAGGGTATTTGGGCGTTCGTATTCGGACTGGCACTTACCGGGTGGGCAGAAACAGCCAGGATCATATCTACACAAACACGTGGATTGAGGGGACAGGTCTTCATTGAAGCTGCCCAGGCTTTGGGTGCATCTGGATGGCGAGTGTTATATAAGCATGTGATTCCACAGATATCTCCTCTGGTGTGGATGCTGTTGGCATTTGAAGTCAGCGCGACCATATTCGTGATCTCCGAGCTCGGTTTTCTTGGGTATTTTATGGGTGGTGGGGTATGGATCGAGGTTTCTGATTTCGTCTCAGTGAATACCACTGGCCTGCCAGAGCTTGGGCAGATGCTTTCCACCGCTTTGGTCTCCTTAGTCAAACCGCTTGGATTGATTGTTATCGGCACTTTTATATTCCTAACCATCCTTGGGTTTAATTTACTCGGAGAAGGCTTACGCATTCAGCATGTACGTAAGCTAAGATCAGGTTATCGCGGCAGGCAATTGATCGGGGGGAAGGCTGGCGAATGGCTGGAGGAGAACATCTCCCAGCCTGCTTCGGATTTCTTCGAAGCGCACACCCGTGAACTGGGTATGGCTGCGCTTTTTATTCTGATTTTGGGCGGGTGGACGATGTGGTGGAATGGGCGCTCGCAGGTTACTCCAGCCAGCGAGCAACAATGGCTCTCAGTCCCTGGTGGGCATTTATGGGCAACGATGCATCACGATGCACAAGGCACGCGCTGGACACCCGCCGATGGGCCCAAAGATGCCTCAATTGCCTGGATTTATTCTGTTGAAGGTGGGCTGGTGGGTGGTCCGGTCGTTTCGTCCGAAGGAAATTTATACCTGACAACTGTTGATCAGCGACTGATTGCGCTTGACGCCTCGGGTCAAGATGTCTGGCAGGCTAATCTGCAAGAACACCCCGTCGGCTGGCCGGCGCTTGGACCTGGTGGTGAAATCTATGTTGCTGATGCCAAGGGTGGGCTATCCGCCTATGATTCTTTCGGGAAGTTTTTATGGCGCTTTACGCCACAGAATGGCAGGGAGGCAACCTCCGGACCGATCGTAGCTTCCAACGGGACGATCTACTACACCCGGCTTGATTCAATCCAGGCAGTGTCACCAGAAGGAGAAGCTTTGTGGTTAGCATTTGCCTATGATGGCTACTTGGATAAACCGCCGGTGTTAAGCGCAGGAGAAGCCTATATTTTTCTGGATGCAGCAGCCCTGGCGGCGAGTAATGGGGCCAGGTTGGCATTGCGGGGTCTGCCGCTTGAAGAGATGCAATTCTCCCTGCCGGCGTTTTTTACCGGAGCAAATCTGAAATCTTATCTCCGAACAAGTCATGAAGTCTACGGTTGGGTATTGACTGAAGATGGTGTCAAAGTTGATCCCGTTATTACCTGGAATTATGAGAATCAAGCGATTGTGCCACCTTATGATCAAGGTGCCACACCTGGGGATACCATCTGGTTATTCTACTCAGGCGAATACTTTGACACGCGCCTGGTGTGGCTGGATAATACCAGTAAGATAATCGATAATCTTCGACCTCCTGACAGGCAAAGCAAGTTGATCGCCATTGATCGCCAATCGCGATCTTATGTGTGTTCGGATAATTTTAATGTTGGGGTGAACTGTAAAGCGTATGAGATAGGTTCGCAGACTCCGCTCTGGGAATATGAGCTGGGAGATGGCGCCAACATCCTGGGTGGAGCATTAGTACCCAATCGACTCTATGTTTCCACGGATACTGGCATGTTGTATGCGATTGGCTTTGGAGATGATATAGGTAAATCAGCTCAGTCACAGCCCATCGGTACACAAATTATGTCCGCCAGGCCAGGGCCTGTCGAAACGATGACTCTACCTGCATCCATGCCGACAGCAACCGCGGAGTCTGGTTCGGATATCGAGCCAGTCATCCCAACCCCTACCTCGGTTGTTGAAAATACTGCCGGGTACTATTTATTTATGCCGGTTGTCTATCGCTAACCGCACTTGTAATTGCACGGGTTTTTATACTACATTTGTGATCGAGCAGTGACCAATCTCTTCTCGCGAGGTAATAAAATGCCTGGATTGCTTATCAAAGGTGGTCAGATTATTACCGCAAGTGAAACTTATTTTGCGGATATCTATATCGAAGGTGAAAAAATATCCCGAATTGGAGTGAATCTACCCATAGACGCTTCACAAATTATCGATGCCAGAGGGAAAATCATTATGCCTGGTGGTATCGATCCGCATACCCATTTCGATTTGCCGATGTTTGGAACGGTCTCTTCAGATGATCATTATAGCGGTCATAAGGCGGCAGCCTTTGGAGGGACGACAACTGTAATGGATTTTATTCCCCAAGATCGGGAGAGTCTCGCTAAGAGTGTTGAAGCCTGGCATGCTAAGGCAGATCGCAAAGCGGCTATCGATTACGGGTTTCACATGAATATCAGCCGTTATGACCAGCAAGTTGCTGCCGAAATCCCCGGTCTGTTAGGAATGGGTATATCCTCAGTGAAGGTTTTTACCGCATATAATAATCGCTTGAGATTGGGGGATGGGGAAATATTTCGTGTTCTTCGCATAGCCAATGAATCGGGGTTGCTCACGATGCTCCATGCTGAAAATGGTGATGTCATCGATGTGCTGGTTACCGAGGCGCTGGAGGCTGGACATTCAACCCCAGAATGGCACGCCCACACCAGGCCAGCCTGGGGGGCAGTGGAAGCTTCTCTACGAGCAGCAGCTCTGGCAGCCCAAGCGCAGTCTCCTTTGTATATCGTGCACATGAATGTCGCGGGTGAGGTGGACCAGCTTAAATACATGCGCCAAAAAGGCTTGCCCATTATGGGCGAGACCTGCCCCCCTTACCTATTCTTTACAGTTGATCACCTCAAGCGTCCGGATGGGGCGAAGTGGATATGCTCGCCTCCAATGAGGACAGTTGAGGACAACCAGAGGCTATGGCAAGGCCTTGCAGATGGTACGATACAGGCGATTGGCACAGATCATTGCCCCTTCTTTTACCAGGGTAATCAGGCAATCATCTATGAGGGAGAAGCTGTGGCAATCCCAGGCAAGGAGTTAGGCGCCGATGATTTTTCGAAAATTCCCAACGGGCTGCCTGGTGTCGGCGACCGCCTACCGATTCTATGGACCTATGGTGTCCGAGCGGGGCGCATCTCCCCCAATCAGTTTGTCGCCCTCACCAGCACAAACCCGGCGAAGATATTTGGAATCTATCCGCGAAAAGGCTCTATCATACCTGGATCTGATGCTGATATTGTCATTTGGGACCCTGACAAAAGCCTGAAATATGGAATCGCGTATGCCCAACATCGTACGGATTACAATCTGTTCGAAGGCTGGGAACTGGTGGGCTACCCAGAGAAGGTGTTTTTAAGAGGCAACCTGATTGTTGATCAGGGGAGATGGCTGGGTAAAGCGGGCATGGGTCAGTATCTGCAACGCTCGACTGGTGCTGTTTTGGTATGAGTAATTAGGGTACAATCAACTCATCCAGTAGAAAATGACCAGGCAGCAGCAGCTCCGCACCTATCAATGGTTGCCTATTTTCCAATTATTTCTGTTGTAGTTCTTCTTGTATTTGCCATCATTCTCGTGCTTATCCGAGTGATAAGACCAGGATTCGCTTACACCTGGGTTGTTGCTGCTTTAGGAGCCTTGATTGCATGGCCTTTTGTCCTTATTTCGCGCAGTAATATCCCGCAATCGATTATGATGTTTAACTGGCGCCCTGGGTGGATTTCGGAATACTCACCCACCTTGCTGGTGGACGAATATTCTTGGCCGTTTGCTTTGGCACTGGCTACTTTGGTTTTATCGGCAATATTGACCGATGTGATCAGGGCAAACGAAGCCAATTGGTCAATTTGGTTCGGCGCCCTTGTGTTGGGAGCGCTTGGCGTTCTGGCAGTACAAGCTGGCAATCCGATGACGCTACTTCTCCTGTGGATGGCGATTGATCTGGCTGAAATGGTAATTTTGTTGGGTCAACTTCCGGGCAGCAAAGATCGAGAACGGGTGATTATTTCATTTTCAACGCGGCTCGCTGGAACGATGTTGTTAGTGTGGTCGATGATCTATACCCGTAGTTTAGGTCAAAATCTGGATTTTTCCAATATTCCAATCCAGGTGAGTATTTTCCTGTTGCTTGCAGCCGGTCTACGTTTAGGCGTGCTGCCGATGCACCAGCCCTTACGCAGAGAATATGCAACCCGGCGAAATTTGGGCACGATTTCCCGACTGGTGGCAGCTGGCGCCAGCATGATCTTGCTGGTTCGTACTGCTGAGGTCGGAGTCCCACAGAACATGACCCTGATCTTGCTCTTGCTGAGTGGGTTTGCGGCAATCTATTCATCCATTGCGTGGGTAAATGCTCCAGATGAAGTAGAAGGGCGACCGTATTGGATCCTGGGATTGGCATCCTTCGTTGTTGCCTCAACCATTCGAGCCCAACCATCCGCAGGCCTTGCATGGGGAATCGTCACAATCTTGTCCGGCAGCGTAGTATTTCTTATGTCATTGCGGCAAAAATATTTGCTCATTCTCCCGGCTATTGGGGTGTTGGGATTATCCAGCCTCCCGTATTTGCCTATCTGGAATGGCGTGTATCTGTATGTGCCGGGGTTCCATCCAGCGTTGGTTTTATTTCTTATTGCTCAATCCGTGTTCCTGGTTGGGTATGTGTACCAGGCCTTTAAACCCCTTCCTAAACAGATTGCTATGGACAGATTTGTTTGGATCATCTATCCCTGGGGATTGGTTTTATTACCTGGTGTATTGATCTTAGTTGGCTGGTTTGAGCGGGATATGCCCTTGAGCCTGGCATCTGGGTTGCCAGGCCTGGTTATTGCTGTACTTTGCGGGATATGGGTGCTGCTTGCGCTACAGCTGCGTAAGCGAGAGACTATAGCCCGGACTATCCATTCTGCCGGGATTTTTGTGGTCCGTTTCTTCTCGTTGGAATGGGTATATCGTTTTCTATGGGGAGTCTATTTTGCCATGGGTAGAGTGATCCATCTTGCAATCAATATCTTAGAAGGAGATGGGGGTATCTTATGGGCACTCTTATTTGTAGTTTTGTTCGTCGCAATACTTGCTCAAGTAAGGCTTGGGGGATAATCAATATTGGGTCTTGATATGTTAGCTCTTCCATCTGTTGTGCTGGTAGCAGTCACTGCTGCTGGGATATTAATCTCCCACGCCTGGCGGTGGATTATCTCTTTATTGATGATCCAGTATGCTGGCATATTTATCCTGGTAGGCATTTCATGGCCGTTCCAGATGGCGCTGACAAAATTGATTGCAGGTTTGATGGCTGGTGTTATTTTATTCATTGCCCTATCTAGCCTTGAGGCAAAGGATCAGGATCAGACCAGACATCCACCGCTATTAAACTCGCAGACAGAGCTATCCGGGAGATTGTTCCGGTTGTTTGCCGCCAGTTTAGTCGGACTGGTGATTGTGTCTGGATCCCGCGTTATTGTTCAATGGTTGCCAGGTCTATCAAGCGAACAAATCTTAGGCTCGACGATATTGATTGGATTGGGACTGCTCCACCTGGGGTTAACCTCGGAGCCGTTTCGGGTGGTGGTTGGCTTGCTCACAGTCATCGCTGGATTCGAGATTGCTTATGCAGGGATCGAAGTATCTGCCCTGGTTCAGGGTCTTCTGGCAGTTGTTACCCTGGGATTAGGGCTGGTTGGGGCGTACCTGGTACTTGCGCCAACCATGGAAAGAATAGAATGAGCACAGCTATTCTCTGGATTATCTTCCCGGGAATTGTCTCCGGCGTTTTGTTGATCTTTTATAAGCGCAAGAACATTGTATTCATCATTGGCACGTTTGTGGCGATATTGTTGGCGATATTGGCCTGGCGAATCCCGATCGGTGAAAGCATCAACTTCGCGAGCATATCCTTTTCGATCCAGGATAGCCTATCCATATTAGGCAGGCGACTTGTCCTCGATAATAATGACCGGTCTGCCTTATTGCTCATTTACCTTGGTCTGGCATTCTGGTTTACCGGAGCCTGGGTGGCGCGTACCAGCTTGCTGTTCGTACCGCTGGGATTGGCAATTGCGGGATTATTGACTGCTGCGCTGGCTGTCGAACCTTTCTTATATGCAGCCCTGATCATTGAGATTGTTGTGCTGGTCAGTATTCCACTTTTATCATCTCCGGGGTTTCAACGCGGGCGGGGCGTGGTCAGGTATCTGACCTTTCAGACTCTGGGTTTTCCATTTGTGTTATTCACAGGCTGGCTGCTCACCGGTGTGGATACCAATACTGCCGATATGAGCCTTATCTTTTTCTCGTTTGTGTTATTGGGATTGGGTTTTTGGTTATTATTGGGGGTTTTCCCCTTTCATACCTGGATACCAATGATATCTGAAGAGAGTCATCCATACTCTGTGGCATACCTCCTGTATGAGTTGCCTGTTGCAATATCATTGTTTGGTCTGGGATTCCTGGAGCGTTATGCCTGGATGCGTGACGCAACAGGTTTGTTTTCGATCCTTGAAATCGCCGGTGTCATTATGATTGTACTGGGCGGGGTAATCGCTGCTTTTCAACGTCATTTGGGGCGTATGCTCGGTTATGCCGTAATGGTAGAGATAGGATTATCACTATTAGCAGTCTGGGCCGGCTTGTATCCAGCTGGAAGTGGGGAGCTCTTCGGCGCGTTCTACGCAATCCTCCTTCCACGCGCATTGAGCCTGGGCGTATGGGCACTATCCCTGGTTGTGATGATAAGAATCCTCAATCGTACGAATGAAACTCAAGATGCCGTGACCTCGCAGGGGTTGCTGTTTCGTGATGTAAAAGGTCTGGCACGGCAGGCACCAATCGCCTCGATTGGTTTGTTGCTGGCGCAATTCTCTCTTGCCGGATTCCCAATCCTGATTGGCTTTCCCGTTCGGTTAGCCATCTGGCAAGAAGTTGCCCAAAATTCAGTGATCTCGGGCGGGCTGGTTTTATTGGGTTATGCCGGTTTGATCATGGGTGGTCTGAGAACAATGGCTGTGCTGGTGATGGGGGAAAATGAAAGTCCGTGGGAAATCCGTGAAACCCGCAGCGAGATATTGTTTTTATTAGCAGGAAGCATAGCCATTATAGCGATTGGTATGTTTCCACAATGGTTCACACCTGCACTGGCTCGGATGTCGGAATCATTTATCCAATCAATTCCTTGAAAGTAAGGGCAGGTATACAGCATGCTATAATCCTTTGGTGAGCCGGTTTGAGAGATGATTTGCGTGGAGGGATTGGTTACAGCTGTTCTGACACTCCAGTTATTTCAATAACTGCGAAGTTTATCAAATAATATTACATTCGTGAAACGCGAATGCTCAGGAGCGCAAATATGGAGATAGAACAAATCCTAAAGCGGGTAGATTGGCTGGATGACGAGCACCGCAAGGACAAAAATCTTCTGGCAGCCATAGAGGAACGCATGATATCTCTGGAGGGGAACCTGCCAGGCATCAGCAAGCAGATTAAGAACTTGGATAGCGAAATCACCCGGGTGAGCGCCTTATTAGCCCGGATGGATCATTTTGATGAGAATCTGCTTCAATTTCGCGTGGAAACAAAACACCATCTTGAACAGATGGACAAAGAGATCAAGCAACGCGAGCAGGAGCAGGAAAAAATCCGGCGCGTTGAGCAGCGAGCGCTGGAAGCAAACATCGTTGAGCTTCGTAAAGACCTGGCACCAATTCCAGAGCTAAAGCGCACGATACAGTCGCGGGTCGATGAAGATATCCGTCTGTCCCGGTCAATTGACGAGATTCGCGTACGGATAGATACGATCCGACGGAGTGATGAAGAATATACCCGGACGATGAAATTACTGGATGATGGGCGAAGGCAAGATGCAAAGCGATTGACAGATATACAGGGAGAGATTTCAGCCTTGCGTAAGCATGTCGACGATCAGCGCGGTAGGATGGAGCTTACATCGACAAGCCTGAGAAAAATCGAAACCCGATTGAATGAGCTATCGATGGTGGAGGTTGAGCGGCGCGAAGCCCAGGTTAAATTCCTGGAAGAGCAGGCACTTTTGCAAGTAGAGCGCGATCGAGTCTGGAAGGAATGGCAGGCGAGATTCGAAACAATTGATACCCAAACTGCGGACATCGAGCTGAATTTACAGACCCTGGATACCACCCACCGGGCTGTCAAACGCTCTCAACAGGCACTGGATGAGTTGACCCAAAAGGTGGACCGTCGTATTAATGAAATGGCTGAGATCCAACGCCTGGCAGAGGAACGTTTCCGTCAGGAATGGGTTACATTCAAAGCTGACGACCAAAAACGTTGGACGAACTACACGCTTACCCATGAAGAGCAGCGGGGCGAGTCATCCCGGCAATATGATAAGTTGGCTGAAAGGGTAACCCATCTGGAGGACGCCATGCAGGAAATTCAAGACACGCTGCACCAAATAAACGAGCTAACCGGCAAGCGGTTGCAATCGATGCTGACAGTTGTGCACGAGTGGGTTTCGAACTACGAGCGCTCTTCAGGCACTTCGCGGTGAGATGTGGAGTACCCTCAACAACATAAGCATAGTATAGGTAGCTTTTGTGGAGGAATTGGATGCGGGTAATTGGGACTGCCGGGCACGTCGACCACGGTAAATCAACCCTGGTTGAGGCGCTTACCGGCTATCACCCCGATCGCTTAAAAGAAGAACGCGAGCGGGAAATGACAATCGACCTGGGCTTTGCGTGGATGACCCTTCCAGACGGGGAGGAAATCGGTATTATCGATGTGCCGGGGCACCGTGACTTTATCGAAAACATGCTCTCA
Source organism: Anaerolineae bacterium (assembly GCA_041301185.1). GTDB lineage: Bacteria > Chloroflexota > Anaerolineae > Anaerolineales > UBA4823 > JAQBDA01. The sequence goes on along the minus strand of JBFYSV010000202.1, from coordinate 49,413 downwards.
GGTATTGGAGGCATTGATGCAGCACTGTTCGTTATTGCGGCAGACGAAGGGGTGATGCCTCAAACCCGTGAACACCTGGCGATCTTGGACCTGCTCCAGATTCAGGGAGGTGTCGTTGCGCTGACCAAAATTGACATGGTTCAGGATGCCGAGTGGCTGGATCTGATCGAGGAAGATGTGCGCCAGCAATTAATCGGCACCGTTATGGAAAATGCCCCAATTGTGCGTGTCTCTGGCCGTAAGCGGATAGGGATTGACGATTTATTAAGCGAAATCGTTAAGTGCCTGGCAGAACGCCCCCCAAGAGTGGATTACGGACGCCCGCGTCTGCCGGTGGATCGTGTTTTTACCATCCCGGGATTTGGGACGGTTGTGACGGGTACGCTAAGCGATGGAGCTTTGCACGCAGGCGACGAGCTTGTTGTGTTACCTCAGACAATCCGGGGAAGGGTCCGCGGCCTGCAAACCCACAAACGAAAAGAAGAGATAGCTGTGCCTGGTTCTCGGACTGCGGTCAACATCTCCGGTGTCAATGTTGATGAGATCATGCGCGGCGATGTGATCGCCCATCCAAAGGATTACCAGCCTACCGGGAGGCTGGACGCCCGATTGCGCCTTCTGACGGGTGCAAGCTCCGTCCTCAGGCACAATACCAGCATTAAGTTGTTTATTGGATCTGCGGAGGTGGTGGCTCGCTTGCGCCTGCTTGGAAAAGAGGAGTTGAAACCCGGAGAGAATGGATGGGTGCAGATGGAGGTAAGCCACCCGGTTGTCGCCATGCGCGGTGACCGGTTCATTATTCGCCGACCATCCCCTGGCGAAACACTCGGCGGAGGGGAAGTACTTGATCCCCATCCGAAAGGCAGGCATAAGCGATTTTCCCGTCAGACTGTCGAGCGATTGGAAGCATTAGAAAAAGGCACTCCAGCAGACGTATTTCTTCAAGCCTTGGCTGCACTCGGCGTCGCGCCGCTCAGAGAGGTTGTCTCACGATCAAATCTTGAAGCTACTAACGCTCAGCTGCTGATAGGTGAGTTATATGAAAATGGGTTGTTGGTTTCAATTGAAGGGAAGACGTTAGAAAACACTAGACCCGCAATGGATGCTCTGGTGACAAGCCAGCTGTACTGGAACCAGCTCTCCACAAAAGCAATTCGGGAAATTCAGCAATATCACAAGCTTTATCCATTGCGTCAGGGCATGCCGCGCGAGGAGCTAAAAAGCCGGTTGAAGGTTTCAACGCGCGTTTTCAATGGGATGATGGGTAAGCTGGCATCCAGCGGTTCAATTCAGGAAGTCGGCCCCCTTGTCTGTGAAACAGGATTTGAGATTCGATTAAACAACCAGCAGCAGCGCTTGACTGACGATTTGTTTACCAAGTTTAATGAGAATCCTTATGGACCACCAACAGTCAAAGAATGCCAGGCAGCAGTAGGAGGGGATGTGTACCAGGCATTGGTTGAGAGTGGCAAGCTGGTACAGGTTTCTGCTGAGGTGGTTTTTAGTAGAGATGGCTATGAAAAGATGCTGGTGGATGTAATGCGGATTATTCAGGAAACTGGCACAATTACCGCCGCCCAGCTACGAGATTACTACAATACCAGCCGGCGTTATGTGCTGGCATTCTTGGAATACCTGGATTCACGTGGCATTACAATTCGGGAAGGGGATAACCGCCGATTGAGATAGTAAGCATTTTGGCTGATATAATAATACCAGCAGGATGGATTGAGAAATATTCCAGGAAGGCGTGATACTCACCTCCGGAGAAAGTATGGATCGCGATTTGATTGCCGCCGACAACCAAGAAGAGAATTCAAATGCCCGGTCAGCTTGGATCGTCCTGGTATTTATTCTGGTTGCGGTGATCGCTGGAGGGTTATTTATACCGCTCACCACGAGCTGGGCATCATCCAACCCCGATGAGACACGCCTGGATACACCTCTCCTTGCTCCCTCGGTGAAGAAAAGCAACGCCCAAAACATGCTTAGCCAGCCTGGTGAAACGCTTCAGGCTGTTGCAGACTTAATCATTACCAAAACACATTCGGCTGACTTCGTTATTCTGGAGCCAGGCGAGTACTTCATCAATGTCAAGAATATTGGCACTGGGGTTGTGTCTGGTAGTATTACGGTAACAGATATCCTGACGGATGTGCTCTCGCCCCTGAGTGTTGATACAACTGGTTGGGATTGTACGCTCGCTCAGACCCTTACCTGTGTGTACTCGAACACGGCAGGTGTAGCTCCGGGTGCTATGCTGCCGGAGATTAGCTTAAGCGTTGTACCTACTCCAACGACTACGACGCAAATTTTCAATACAGCCGTTGTAGCTAATGTTAACGATGGCGATCCAGGTAATAACTCGTCTGACAGCCCTACAACGCTGGTTGGCGCCGATCTCCAGGTTACAAAAGCCGTCGCTCCCGCCTCTCCATCCGAGGGAGGCGTGGTCACTTACACATTAACCGTGGTCAATCGAGGACCCAGCGACGCAACAGGCGTAATTCTGACCGATGTGCTGCCAACTCAGTTAACCTTTACGGAAGCGCAAGCGAGCCTGGGATCATACACGAATACCGATGGAAGATGGACATTAGGTAATCTTGCTAATGGAGCAAACGCAACGTTACTCCTGGTCGCGAGGGTAAACTCTGGCTCGCTGGGGACGACGATTGTTAATACCACAGAAGGCCTGGTGTCTGCCATACCGGATTATGATCCGACAAATAATATTGCCAGTGTGAGTTTTACGGTTCAAAGCACACAGGTGACCGGCAGGGTGACGGATGCGATAACAGATAATGTTCTTTCCGGGGCAAGGGTTGAGCTACGCGATAGCGCCAACCGCACCTATGTAATGAATACAGTAGCCAGTGGCTGGTACACCTTTACGGGTACGATTACCAATCCGATCTCTGCTGGAGCAGCGTCGATCAGTGTATCCCGAAGCGGGTATTCGTCCAAAACCGCGACACCGTTCCTTATTCCGGGTCAGACCACCCGGCAGGATTTTGAGCTGGATACGGTCGATTTGCGCTTTACAAAGACTGATGGGCTGACAACCGTTACTCCGGGGCAGACCATCACATATACAATGACGATCAGCAATTTCGGTACCATCCCGGCAACCGGGGTTGTCATCACCGATGTGCTCCCCACTTTTTTGAGTTTTATCACCCATACATTAGATGTATCCCCTACTACCCCTGCTGCTCTGACTTATGTATGGAAACTGGAATCCAGTATCGCTCCGAACGCAGCATTGCGATTTAAGTTGCGAGTGCGGGTGGCGGATGCATTGCCAAGTCCTGCGACTGCCCTGACCAATCAGGCCAGGGTTACCACAACCGCCCCAGAGGCAAACACCAGTAATAATATCGCCAGCGATACGACAACTTCCACCGGCTCACCTACCCCTGGGATCACGTTATCTGTCTCGCCTAACCAGGTGCGAACCAATCAGAACGCCACGTACACAATTAAGTTAACGAACACGGGTACGGCACCCATGACAGATATTATCGTAGAAGATACCTTCTCGACTTTCCTGGATATATCCAGCGCGAAAACCTCCAAGGGAACAGCTACGGTCAATAACTCCACTCGAAAGGTGACGGTTACCTTTGGCGTTCTTAACCGTAACGAAGAAGTAACGATTACCGTGGTAGGCAGGGTGAATACCAGCGCAACGGTAAATTCAACAGTAACCAATACAGCCAAGCTGACATATAAATTTGGTGGAAGTACTTTTACGCGAAATTCAAATACCGTTAGTTTCCAAATCCTGGCAGTATCAACCCTGCCGGGTACCGGCGGGGTCGAAATTGGTGCGGCAAAGCCGCAAATTAAACCATCCCTGGTCGCCTTCGTCAGTGCTGGCCTGCTGCTGATCCTGGCGATTGTGGCTTTCGCCTATGCGTACCAACTACGTGGCCAGCAATCCGAATGGACGAGTTGGGCGGTTAAGATGGGCGGCTTATTGACTGTGGCTGCGGTACTATTTGGTACTTCTGGTTGGATCTTGAACAGATATACTGTTAAAGATACCAACCCCCTCGCTCAAAAGTCCTCTGTCAGGGCACCGTTAGAAAAAGTGCGTTTTCTGTCTCAAAGCGAGCCTGAAACAATAATCTGGCCTGGGATGACTCCTCAGATACCCGGTTCTGAGTTGAATAAACTACCGGATTTCCCGATTCCAACACCTACCATGCTTGCCCCAACTGAGGAAGCCGGGGCAGATCTTAGCCCGGTGAACCGGATTATCATCCCCGCTCTTGCCCTCGACACGGTTGTGAAATATGTTCCTTACGATGGTTTGACCTGGTTGATTGCCGGCCTGAACCAGGAGATTGCCTGGATGGGTGATACCTCCTGGCCTGGTCTGGGTGGGAATACTGCATTGGCTGGTCATGTTACTTTGCGCGATGGAAGCAATGGACCTTTCCGTTACCTGGCTGATTTAAGATATGGAGATGCAGTATTCATCTATACCGAGAAAAATATCTATGAGTATATGATAAGCGAGCAAGTAGATGTTGAGGCAACCGACCTGGCGGTAATTGGCGCCAGTTCGGAACCGCAGCTCACTTTGATCACTTGCTCGGAATGGGATATGTACACCGGTTTCTATACAAAGCGTTTGATTGTAAAAGCCGATCTGGTTGGCGTAAAACTGGTCCAGCAGCAAACCAGGGGGAATTAGGTTATTGATTATCATAGCAAGAGAGCAGGAAACAACAAAAAAAACAGGCATGCAGTTTGGTTAATCATATTTCACATGCCGGTTTGGGGGATGGTAGAACCTAACAAAATTGCAAGGTGATTGTCAGGAAATTGTAAATAAGTGTAACAAGTCAAGAGCCATTGCGTTCTTTAATTTGGCATCACAGCAAATTGCTTGGGCTGAATAGCAACGGAGACATTTTCAGGAGTTTGTGGGGTGATAAAAACGACTATCCTGTTTGCTGATGACGATCTCGATATCCAACAGAGTGTAGGATTAACACTTGAAGCCGCGGGGTTTGAGGTAGTTTTTGCTGATAACGGTGTGCAGGCGCTTGAAGTGCTGCGGACAACTCCGATCGATCTTGCAATCCTGGATGTAATAATGCCCAGGATGAATGGATTGCAGGTGTGTAAAATCATGCGGGATAACTCTTCGCTCCCGATCTTGTTGGTTACTGGTAGAGGCAGAGAAGAGGATGTTGTTGCAGGCATCGAGGCTGGTGCTGACGATTATGTTGTCAAACCCATCCGCCCACGGGAGATGATTGCCCGCGTCCAGGCTTTGCTGCGCCGATCGAATGGATACAAGCAATTCTCACGACGGAAACTGGCTTTCGATAGCCTGACCCTGGACCTGGATGCTCAACGGGTGATCTTCCGAGAAAAAAGCATCCCTGTCTCCCCGTTGGAATTTCAATTACTAAAATACCTGATGCAAAATGCCGGGATCGTACTGAGTAAAGAGGATCTGTTGCATAATGTTTGGGGTTATATGTCTACCGGGGCGGATATGAATATGATCGAGGCAACAGTCCGCCGGCTGAGGAAAAAAGTCGAGCTAGATCCATCCCAGCCGCGATATATCCAGACAGTGTGGGGGACTGGATATCGATTTGGGGATTAGTAAGCTCGCCTGGGATTCACTTTAGCTTTGGAATACCCAATTACCAGATACCATGGTTGATACGGGACGCAAGTCCCGTATTTGATTGGGTGCTACCTTGAATGGATCGGATGGCAAGACAATCAAGTCTGCCAGGTATCCGGGCGCCAGCCTGCCCAGGCGAGATTCCATACCGGCGGTATGGGCTGCGCCGCGGGTATACGCCTGGATTGCCTCGGTCAGGCTCAGTCTTTGGGCAGGATACCATCCATCTGCAGATGGTGTCCCATCCGGTCTCTGGCGGGTGACTGCTGCATGAAGTCCCCAAAACGGGTTGGGAGATTCGACCGGCGCATCGGATCCAAAAGCAAGTATTGCTCCATGATCGAGCTGGCTGCGCCAGGCGTAGGCCAGCCTGGAACGTCCACCCCAGAAGCGGTCAGCCATTAGCATATCTGAGGTTGCATGGATGGGTTGCATGGAGGCAATAATCTTGAGTCTCGCAAGGCGGTTAACATCCTGTGGGTGGATGAGCTGGACATGCTCAATGCGATGGCGTAATTCAGGAAGGCCTTGCTGGCGCTCGAACAAACGAATCTGTTCGAAAGCATCCAGAACTTCATGATTTGCAAGGTCGCCAATTGCATGGACTGCCAGGCTGATCCCATTCTCGACCGCCTGGCGACCTTGTTCGGCTAACTCTTCCCGGTCAAGGAGCAACATACCCCGGTTTCTGGGATCGTCTGCATAAGGTTGAAGCATCGCCGCGGTGTGGGGACCAAGGGCGCCATCTGCAAATGCCTTCAGACTGCCAATGCGAAGAAAGTCATCGCCAAATCCGCTGCGGATGCCAAGCGCAATAACGTGGGGCAGGTCTTCTAGCGGGATACTCTTCAAAACCCGGATTCCAAGCTCGCCGCGATTGTGCAGGATTTGTAACGCCTGGAAACAACGCCGGCGATCAAAATCATGCACTGCTGTAATACCGGCTTGCCACAAAATGACCTGGGCAGCCTGGATTGCTTGAACGGTTTGTTCTATGCTCGGTTCCGGAATTACCCGGGCGACAAGCTCCATGGCACTCTCAAAGACGATACCATTCGGATTACCTTTAGCATCTCGGCCAATCTGACCGCCTGGGGGGTTTGGTGTGTTGGGAGTAATATTTGCCAGTCGTAACGCCTGGGAGTTTGCCCATCCGGCATGTAGTGATTTTGCGGTGAGATAAATCGGGTTGGTGGTGGTGATGGCATCCAGGTCTGCATTTGTGCCAAAACCCGCATGCCAGTTATTCTGGTTCCAACCATGCCCCAGGATCCATTCTCCCTGGGAAGCACGCAGAGAGCGATCCTTCACACGCCGCAGGCACTCTTCTTTCGTATCCGTTTCACAATCCACCTTTTGCAGAGAAAATGCGTACAGTTCGAGATGGATATGGGCATCTGTCAGCCCGGGGATTATTGTGAGACCATCCAGGTCTTGTCTGGTATCTCCTGCTTTTATCTCGGATGTGATTAAGTCATTGCTCCCTGCTAAGATTACATTACCCCGGTCAATCAGTAGAGCCTCGACACAGGGTTGAGCCGCGTCAAAAGTATAGATGTTAGCGTTAGTGATAGCCAGCATAGAATGTCCTGCGTTGGTCAGTCTTGTGAATTTCCGAGGAGGAGGTCCAGCAATGAATTGAGCTCTTCGGTTGAAAAATAATGAATAACAATTGAGCCGCCCTTTTTGCGGGGGTTGACTTTCACTTTTGTACCCAACCGCGAGCGCAATTGTTCTTCCAGGGATAAAATTTCTGGCGCAGCCGTCGGTTTGGGAACCGGTGCCGGCTTCTCTCCACTCAGCTTTCGTACCAGTTGTTCCGTCTGGCGCACTGTCAGGTCTTTTGCCAGGATGGTCTGCAAGGCTGCGGTCTGGGCCTGTGGATTGTTCAAGGACAGCAACGCCCTGGCATGCCCTTCGCTAATCCGGTCTTCGGCCAGGGCGGTTTTTACATCTATTGGGAGTTTTAAGAGCCGGAGAGTGTTGGTAATCGTGGTGCGGCTTTTCCCTACTCTTGTAGAAATTTGATCATGAGACAGTGCAAACTCTTCACTTAACTGGTGATATGCTTCGGCCGCTTCCAGGGGGCTGAGATCGGAACGTTGGACGTTCTCGATCAAAGCCAGCTCGACGCGCTGCTGATCGTTGACTTCGCGCACTATGGATGGAATCGATTCCAGACCGGCTTGTCGAGCTGCCATCCAGCGCCTTTCACCGGCAATCAGCACATATTGGGAGTCATGTTCATCAAAAGATACGATGATCGGTTGAAGGACACCGTGCTCTTTTATGGAGTCAGCCAGCTCAGATAATTCCTCGGCGTCGAAGCGACTGCGTGGCTGTCTCGGGTTTGGAGTGATCAGATTTACTGGTATTTCAATAACACCCGTGGAGGGTGGTTCGCCCCCGGGGATCAGAGCATCTAAGCCTCGCCCAAGTCCAGTTTTTCGGGTCATAGTAAGTTAAGCCTGTAGTGTGGGGATACGGACACCGTTTAATTCCAGAACTTCCCTGGCAAGGGCAGCATAGGCTTCTGCACCGCTCGATTGTGGCGCGTATACAGTGATCGGTTGTCCATAGGAGGGTGCTTCAGCCAGGCGAACACTGCGGGGAATCAGACTTTGGAATACCCGGTCGGAGAAATAGCGCCGGACCTCGCTAACCACATCATTCGCCAAATTTGTCCTCCCGTCATACATGGTTAAAACCACCCCAAAGACCTTCAGAGCTGGAAAGATTGCAGACCGGACGCGATTTAAGGTTTGGGTGAGCTGGCTCAATCCCTCGAGCGCCAGGTATTCACACTGAACCGGGATAATGACGCCATCCAGGGCAGCAACAATCCCATTCAGAGTCAATAAGCCAAGTGATGGCGGGCAATCGATAAGAATATAATCATAGCGATCCAGGATTGGATCGAGAGCTTTCTTCAAGCGGGTCTCCCTGGCAAGTTCATTCACCAATTCAACTTCAGCACCTGCCAGGGCAGGGGAGGAGGGGAGCAGGGATAGCTTCAAGCGCGGGTTATGCAGAATATGATGGCTGAGAGTAGAGGATCGAATGAGCGCCTCGTATGTGCCGCCACGAACCGTATTTTTGTCGATTTTCAAGCTGGAGGTGGCGTTTGCCTGAGGATCGAGGTCAACGATCAGAACCCGCTGTCCATAATACGCCAGGTACGCACCCAGGTTGATGGCGGTGGTGGTCTTCCCCACCCCGCCTTTTTGGTTGACTAGCGTATAGACATACCCCATTCGTTAAAATACCTCAACCAAGGACTCCTGGATCTCCTCACTGGTGGGGATGCTCTCCAGGCCGGATCGTGTAACGGAATATGCAGATAAAAGAGTAGCAAACCTGGCGGATTCCCAGGGATCGCGGGTTGTGTATAGGCGAACGAAAAATGCCGCCGCAAAAATATCACCTGCGCCAACGCTATCGATCTCATTGACCTCTGGCGGGCGAAAGCGGCGGATATCTCCATTCCAATAGAGGCGGGTTCCCCTGGCACCCTCGGTTACAGCTAAAACGCGGCAGGCAGTTGCCATTTCTTCAATTCGGGTCTCGTCGTTATCAACATCATTGATGCTGATAACCGCTGCGCCTGCTCTTTGCAACACGAAGGATGCCTCAGGCCATTCGGTTGATTGAACTACCTTTGCTCTATCCCAGGTGCGCAACCAGCCCTGGGGGGTAACGGCAATCAACGCCGTGGGAAAATTACGCACTAATGAAGGATCTACTTCCTGAGCGACAGGAGCCAGATGAACGATTGGGGCGCTACGCCACGGGTCAGGGATCGTGTTCAGGTAAAGGCTGGATGCGGTGGAGTGGATATATTGCTCTCGAGTATTGCCTTTGGAGATATTCTCGAAAGTGGTGCTGGTTTCGCTAGGATAGTTAATGATAGGTATATCGCTCAGGAGTCCAAGAGGAATTTCTTGCCCCCAGGAAGTTACAATGCCAACTCGCAGACCTAACGCTCGGGCTGTAAGGGCGGAATATGTAACCCCACCGCCGAGGCGCGGTCCTTGTGGCGTTTGATCGATGGTGATGTGCCCGAGGACTAAATAATCAACTGGCTCAAGTGGAGTGATCTGGCGCATACTTGAATTATACACGAAGAGTCCACCCGGATGACGAAGCATAGGAAAACCCCGTCAGTAAGCAATTGACGGGGTTGATTACACTTTAGAAAAATCGAAGCCGAAGAATGACTTATTTTGGTATTACGGTCACTTTACGCCGAGGCTCTTCACCAACACTTTCGGTGGTTACAGACTGATTATCACGCAGCTCAATATGCACGATCCGCCGCTCGTTTGCGGGCATAGGTTCTAAAATCTGCCGCCGACCGGTCTTCACGGCTTGCTCTGCCATTCGCCGAGCCAGATAGCGGATTTGCTGCTGTCGTCTTTTGCGATACCCTTCGACGTCAACTACCAGGGGTATTGAGTGACCAAGTTCTTTACTTGCAATCAGGCTGGATATATATTGCAGGGCATTAAGCGTCTCGGATTGTCTGCCGATCAGGATACTGAGATCCTTGCCATTGATATCAACACATACCGGGGCGCGGCTCTGGGCTTCGTCTGGTTCACCATAGTATGCTTTTACTGTTGCCCGGACTTTCATTTTCTCCAGAAGCTCGACCACGGTTTCTCTGGCAACGTACAGGGTGATATCTTCTTTGTCTGCTGTCTGCCCGGAATAGTCGCTGGTAGCACTCTCCTCTAAGGTTGCAGGCATTGCTTCTGCAGAGACGCTTGGTTGTTGGCTTATCCAAGTTACAGGTGCCTTATCAGTCACCCCTCCGGGTTGAGAATCGGATTTTACGACCAGCCGTACCCTGGCTTGACGGGAGCCGATCCCGAATAAACCCTTGCTACCCGGGTCAAGAATTTCGATATCAACTGCTTCCTCCGGTACACCTAGCTCATCGATGCCTTTCGCGATAGCTTCTTCAATTGTAGGAGCAATTACCTCTAATGTAGCTCGATTTTCCATATCTGCCTCGTAATAATTGCGGATTCACATACCCATTAGCGAGTTCTTTTCGGCAGCGAAGGGATCAGGTTGCGCCAATTTACTTTTCCCATGGCGGCGTATTGTAAGATGCCTACGACGTTGCTGGTCACAAAATATAGGGAGAGACCAGAAGAGAATGAATATGCCAGCCAGCCCATTAAGAAAGGCATATACAGGTTCATCGCCTGAGAAATCTGGGCTCCCTGTTCGCCGGGTTGAGCAGGCGGGGTCATCAGCTTGGATTGCATGTAGGTGGTAATCACCACGATGATTGCCAGCACTGGAATGCCGATGCCGAATATGTACAAGCGCTCAGGTTGGCTTAGATTCATCCACAGGAATTGATTGTTCAAGGGGATCAGAGCAGCGCCATCGATGAACGGATAGATATGCTTGGATAGATCGAGCAGCTGGACAGGTGTTACTGCTAGACATCGGATGATAGCCTGGTAAAGTCCGATGATAATCGGGAATTGGATTAAGGTTGGTAGGCAGGAGCTAAATGGGCTAATCCCCATTTCTTTGTAAAGCGCCATCTGCTCTTGAGCCAGCTTTTCCCGATTGTCCTTGTACTTCTTCTGGATTTCCTGCCATTTCTTTGATTTTTGCATCTCCTGCATACCCTGAGCGCCCTTCATCTGCTGTATGGTAAGCGGATAAGTGATCAGGCGGATGAGGATTGTAAAGAAAATGATAGCCAGACCGAACATATTCTCTGGTCCAAACACCCGGCTAAGGACCGCGTAGATCCCCAACAGGGTATTAACCATTGGATTGATAATCAGTAAATCCCACATAGGTTAGGTCCGCCTATTTCTTCTCTGGGATAAATACCCATTTTTGATTTCCATTTGTCTCCAATGCGTAGAGTAGCTCATCGCCTCCGTTGGCGGCAACCAGGATTAGATCACCGGAGATGACAGGGGTTGTATGCAGTTTGGTTTCAAATTGCTTGTTCCACAGATTGTTGCCATTGAGATCAAGAGCGTATAAAATGCCATTTTCTGTAGGGATATAAATGGCGTCATCCGTGACCAAGGGGGAGGCTGTAATGCTCCCGTCCAATTGTTTTTGCCACTCAATCGTGCCGGTATTAGAATCCAGGGCATAAAATGTTCCCCCCAGATCGCCTACGAATAATTGATCCTGGTAGAGCTGCGGTCCGCCCCATACCCACTCTGAAGTTGGCGTCCGCCAGACAGAAGCGCCCGTTTGGGAGTCTAAAGCCAATATTTCACTACCAAACGTGCCGAAGAATATCCTCCCTGCTTCATTCATTGTGGGGTTCCCGACAATAGACCCGCCAAGTGACTCAGACTGCCATTTTAACTCGCCGGTTTCAGCGACCACCGCATACATGTGGTGATCCATCGATGGCAAATAGATGCAATCGCAGCGTTCATCGGTGGTCGGTTTGGCCCACAATGGACCTTCCGTTTCAAACTCCCACAAGAGATTTCCGGATGGATCAAGCGCGTAAAGTTGATGCCCATTATTGGCAGCATAGATGCGGTCATTAAAGGCCAGCGCTCCACTGATATACCGGTCTGTCGCGTCATCGAAGAGCCAGTTCTCAGTTCCAGTGGCAGGATTCAGGCTGTGCAGCTTATTGCTGTAATCACCCACCAGTAACTGGCCATCCTGGCTCAGTTCAGGGGTTGCGTAAAACGAGACTTTGTTATCCGCTTCGATCGGAAAACGCCATTTTTCAAGACCATTGCTGAGATTGATTGCATAAACGAACTGATTGAATGCAACGTATGCATGTTCCTGGTCTGCGTTCAACCCGGGCCAGCTCGACGCGGCGTTGGTTGCTCCAGTACAACCCGCAAGGGTTATGGATGCGATCGTAAAGAAGAGCAATATGGAAGCTGTTTTTAATTTCATGTTTTTGTCTAATTCTATTTACCCAGGCATGATGAACGCCAGCCATGTCACCAGTTTTGTTTTAGCTCATAGACCAGGGTTGCTATTGGACGGGATCATAGCCTCCCGGGTTGAATGGATTGCAGCGGATAACCCGCCAGGCAGCCATGATACCGCCTTTGATTACTCCATGTTTATAAATGGCCTGGTAGCCATAGTGGGAGCAAGATGGGTAGAAGCGGCAGGTGTTCGGAGGCAATCCGCGCGAGAGTGTCATCTGGTAGAGGCGAATAAGCGCGAGCAGCAGAAGTCGCGGCACGTTGAGAATTGTCAGAGGCAAATCGCGCAGAGATGGCTCAGATTGATATTCTTGATCGAAGGAGTTATTCATAACTCTTATCAGAAACCAATAACTGGGCGCGCCCCAATAATTGCTTGATCGATGCATGAGCTTGCCAATAACTGGCAGTCTGCATAGGACGGCGTGCAATGAATACAAGATCCCATCCGTGGGTAACTTCTGGGAGGAGATCATTCAGCACGGCTCGAATAATCCTTTTCGCCCGGTTTCGATGCACGGCATTACCTGCCACTCGTCCGGCGACAACTGCGAACCGGCTATGATCGATATCATTAGGCATAGCAACCAGCACAATGAGCGGGTGAGGATAAGACTTGCCGAGGCGCCTCACCCGCTTGAAATCGGCTGATTGGGTCAGTCGAAACCTGCGCTTCACCTATGGGTCTAATGCGAATCATGATCTGGATTAGAAGGAACGCCTGCCAGGTGCATCGCTCTTTAGCTATTCCAATTGATTTTCTTCACGTGATTGTTTTTGGAGACCGTCAAGCGGTAACGACCTTTTAGTCGGCGGCTCTTAAGAACCTTACGGCCTCCTGCGTTCGCCATTTTATTTCGGAATCCATGGACGCGCACTCTGCGGCGAATCTTAGGTTGATATGTTCTCTTTGGCATTTAAATTCCCTATCTCTCTTCAATAAGTTCTTCGTACACGAAATTTTATTATACTCAAACCACTGAATTTGGTCAAACGGGATTTGGCGGTGAAAACAAATCCATGAGTTGGATGGCTCCATCGTGGGAGGTGATCGCCAGTACTTCATCACCTTCCTCGAAAACTGTGATGCCTCTGGGAACAACGACCTTGCCGTGTCGGATAATCGCTGCGATGACGCACTCCTCCGGTAATGCCAGGTCCTTGATCGCCATCCCAATCAGCTTTGCCTTGGGCGGAACTTTCTCTTCGACCAACGAATAATCTCCCCTGCGTAGCTTGAGGAGTGTAATCATGTCGCCCATCGACATTTCCTCTTCGATCATCCGTGCCATGATCTCAGCGTTGTTCAGGGCAACATCTACGTGGAACTTCTCATCAAAAAGCCAGGCATTGCGGGGATTGTTGACTCGCGCGATCGTGCGAGGAGTGTTGTAGCGCCTTCGAGCCAGGAAGCAAACGGCCAGATTATCGGCATCATTCACCGTACAGGCTGCCACAACATCAGCATTTTTCACCCCAGCTTGCTCGAGGACTAAGGGATCGGAATAATTACCTTCATAAATGATCTCTGTGGGCAACTCTCGGTGAATCCGCGCCAAAACATCTGGACGGCGTTCGATGATGTGAACCTGATGTTTTTGGAGAATCAAGATCGATGCAAGCTGGGTACCAGTGCGACCGCCACCAACGATGACTACAAACATAGAATATCCTTCCGTAGATCAAATCAGCTGCTGGCGCAGGGCCTGGATGCCTTCCAGGATAGCACTGACCAGTACAATGTCGTTTTCATGCACAATCGTATTGCAGTCTGGCAGGATGGCTTTCCCCGCTCGGGTAAGCGATACAGGTGAGCAATTGGAGTTGGGGATGATATCACCCAGTTTTTTACCATCGAATTTGTGAGATACGATGAACTGGTAAATCTCCACCTCTCCATTGCCCGCAGAGTAGATGGTGTGCATATCCGGGTGAGCCAGCATCTCCTCGATCCTTTGGGCTCCCCAGCTTGATGAACTCACGATTTGATGTTCGAAAATTTCATGTAATGGTCGCCAATCCGGATCGTAATTGCGTACAACAACCCGCGGAATGTGATATGCAGTCCGTCCAATGTGGGCGACCACAGAATTTAGGGTATCTGAATTGGTAACCGTGGCTAACCCATCCGCCGTTTCGATACCAGCTCTTAGAAGCACATCTTTATTCAGTGCTTCGCCCTCGATCATTCTTCCCCTGAATTCAGGGTGAAGATTGTTGAATGCCGATGCAAGGTGGTCGATTATGGCTACCGTATGTCCCTTGGTGAAAAGTGTATAGGCAAGTTCAGAACCTACCCGGCCACATCCAACAATGATGTATTTCATGTTCTTTCACCTTCCTTGAGATAAGCGCCATGATTCTAGCGTGAATGAGAGTGCGCGTCAATAGATTGGATCATGCTAGAGTGCGAACTTCACCAGTATGAGGTAGGATACGGAAGGCAAGCATGCCTAGAAGAAGCGGTAGCCAAAAAGTAATTCCGCGATATGCCAAGGTGATCACAGCAGCTGCCCCAAGCGGTACAGACAGGCTGGTGAGAGCCAGTGTAAGACCACCTTCAACAAAACCAACTCCTGCTGGAGTCGGGGATACGATGAGGAACAAATAGCCTATGCTGAATCCGGCGACGAGCGTGCCTATAGAAATTTCGGTCCCAAATGCCAGAAACATCATAAGCAGAATGCAGAGGAGAATGATTTTTGTTGTAAGCGCGAGACCGACCGCTGCCGAGAGGTGATAGGGTCTCTTAATTAACTCATTCAGAGCTATGGATGTTTCGTGGGCAAAATGGTATGCGCGCTGTTCTGAAAGGTATTGTGGACGTTTAAATAAGGCAAATACTCGGTTCACCAGGCTGGCCAGTCTGGCAAGAATTCTCCCGAGCGCTTCAGATGAGCGTAATCCAATATAGACCAGGTAAGCTAAAAATAACGCTACTGCGAGAAGTAGACCGGAAGCAATGATCTCCGTAGAGGATAATTGACCCCGGCGAAACAATACCAATAAACCCAAAACAAGCAATCCCAGGAACCCGAAATAATCGAGCAATACAAATAACACCCCAGCTGCGGTAACCCGGCCGGTTGAGTATCCTTTTCGCCGGGCTTCGTTGATAAAAACCGCCATCCCGCCCATGCCAATCGATGGTGCAACAATGTTTACAAATGTCGCCGATAATGAAATCAGCAGTAGCCTCTCAAAGCGCTCTCGCAACCCCATCGCATGGTAAATTACTTTGTAAGAAGCGGCGATGGTGACCATCCATAATACTTCGAGAATAAATCCCAAACCAATAAACCGCCAGTCGCCCCTTCTCAGTGTATCAGCGACTTGCTGCACTTCTCCAAGCCTTAACACAACGAATACTCCGCCCAAGAGGAGAACAATTGCTAGAATTATGTTCCGCATAGACCAGATTATACTGGATTAGAGGAGAAAAGATTCCACGACACAAATTGACCTTCCGAAGCCGTTTCCATGGAAATTACTAACCACGATGGGCTTCGGAAGGTGTTGGTTGATCGGGTGGGGGTTAGTCCCGGTTTCGGCCGAAGATGAGGGTAACGTAATACAGTAATTGCAAGACTGCAGTGACCAGAGCTGCCACGTAGGTCATTGCGGCGGCATTGAGAACGTTGTTCACGCCGCGCATTTCTTCTTGCCCGACGATTAACCCAGACTCGGAAAGCATTTGTTTGGCGCGAGCTGAAGCATTGAGCTCTACAGGCAAGGTCGCCAGGGCAAACAAAGCTCCCAAAGCAAAGATAGCAATGCCTAGCCAGGCAAGCTGGGTGAAGCCTAACAGTAAGCCAATAAGAATTAAGATCCAACCCAGATAGGAACCGATATTTACTGCCGGTACGAGCGCTGCTCTAAAACGCAGCGGGAAGTAATCCTCTTTGTCTTGCATTGCATGTCCCAATTCATGGGCAGCAATAGCCAGGGCAGCAACTGAACTGCCTTGGTACACGCCCTGAGATAGGCGTAAAACTTTACTCCTGGGATCATAATGGTCGGTTAAGTTACCGGCTACACCTTCAACTCGGACCTCAAACAATCCCCTTTGCTGGATTAGACGCTGAACTGCCTGAGCCCCAGTGAGACGGGAAAGGGTGGGGACTTTGCTCCAGCGCTTGTAAGCTGATTGAACATACCATTGAACAACCACCATCAGAATGAAGGCAGGAGCCATAAAAAGGATATATCTTGGATCATAAAAGAACATTCTCGTTATTCCTCCAATAAATTTGTTATTGTTTTAGGACTTACTCAGTTCAGGGGGAGTGGAGGGTGTTTGGGGGGGGCTACCCCAACCAAAAAACCTCCACTTTCCCAATCAAGTGCGTAACTCCTACGTTTTTTGTAATTTACCCAGCAGCCCCGTTTTGATTATTCCTTTAGGGTTGAGTCAGGATTTCAATAGCTTTATCCAATTGAGGATCGCGGTCGTTGGCGGTATCTTCATCCGTAATCGGTACTTCAACATCAGGTTGTAGACCAACTTCGTGGATCGTTCGCCCACTGGGTGTCAGCCAGCGAGCGATAGTGATGCGCACAGCTCCTTGTTGGTCTATGAGCTGGGTGGGTATTTGCACTGAACCCTTGCCGAAGGTGGTCGCTCCTACCAGGGTGCCTCGCTCTCGATCCTGGATAGCACCAGCAACAATTTCGGAAGCTGATGCACTCCCCTCATTCACCAAGACCACCAGCGGAATCTCCGTTGCGATACCACCTTTTTTCGCTTCATAGGTCTTGCGATTACCGTCTCCAAATTCCTCGTACATGATCACGCCATCGTCGATGAATTCCGATGCAACCTCGATCGCAGTGGTAAGAAAACCACCACCGTTATATCGCAAGTCCAAAATTAGCCCGGTTGGATTTTGAGCTAGCAATTCTTTTAATGCTGTGCGCAGCTCATCCCTGGTTTTATCCCCAAACACGTAAAGGTGGACATATCCAACATCGCCTTCCAGCATCCTGCTTTCCAGGCTGGGGACATTTATACTGGCGCGTGTGATGAGAACATCGAAAGGCTCTTCACCCTCTCTTAGAATGGTTAAGGTAACGGAAGAGCCAGCAGGGCCGAGCACTTGTTTTCGGACAACCTCGCCATCGACACCAGTCATGTCCTCGCCATCGATGGCAATAATTTTATCTCCGGTCCTCAAGCCTGCCTTATCTGCCGGGGATTTCGGCATCGGGCTGATGATGGTTAAGTAATCGCTGCTGGTATCAACCCAAGCGCCAATGCCTTCATACTCCTCTTCCCCTTGTAATTGGGTCGTCAGCTCCTTGTATTCCTCAGGATCCAAATAGGAGGTATGCGGATCACCTAAAGAGTCCATCATTCCTCTGATTGCGCCACGCATGAGGGCGGCATCATCCACGGGTTGATCAACAAATTGATCATGGATCAAATCCCAGGCTTGCCAGAAAGGCTCAAAAATCGTCTCGAGGTCAGCAGGTGTATTGCCGTCCGCCTCGCCGCCGGTGGGCTGCGCGGATTGCTCGCTATCGTTTTGTGCAAACAAAAATGAAGTCAATGAAGCCTGCGGAGCGATAAACCTGCCCGCGGCAAAACCAGCCGAACAAGCCCCAGCAATAATGATTAAACCGATAAATATAGCAATTATGGTGACAAACACCCTTGATTTCATAACCGGCTCCCGTGTTTCCATGCAATCCGTCCTCGTTGGTAATTTCGCCTGAATATCACTTCAGTGTAGAGTATCTATTCGTTCCACAGCTTTGTGGACTCTTATCATTATAGATTACCATATCATGATTAGAAATAGATAAAAGCTATACAAGAAATATGTAATAACCGGAATTCGCCGGGGAATTTATAACCAGCCAGCCAGAAAATTGCGGAAAGACTCTGGATCACTGACTTGTTCCGAATAGGCCATGATCTTGATTCCATCCATGGGGTAAAGGGGGTGGCAGGAAGTGGGTAGGGCGCCGGATGGAGCCAGGACCAGCCCATCCACAAAAGGAGCAACGATGTCGGCTTTATCCAGGTAGGGGACGATTTCTTCAGCAGTAACGATCAGCGTTTTTGCCGTTAATGCCAGCTCCAGATCGATTCCCTTGTTATCGCCAATTTGTGCATTTCCATCATTATCGGCACGCAGAGCATGCACCACGGCAATGTCCGTAGAAATGGCGGGAAAAGCCATCAGTTCTTCACCCGTATAAGGATCACGGATTGTTTTCACATCGGGACGCAGCTTCGGCAAATCGGTACCGATCCATCCGCGTCCAGGCATAAAACCGATCCCTGCCATCTCGGCGCGTAACCCGAAAGCCAGGCTACCCTCTGTTTCTTCGATGATATGGATCATGCCGTGGTTGGCGTAATAGGTGAACATAGGTGCTAGGCCAAAGATTTCCAGGCCAAAATAGCAGGAGCGGATATTGGCAACCATCCCTGCCCCTACCAAGAGGTCGCTTTCCATCCCAGCAGTGAAGGCAATTAAAGATAACCCGGTTGGTTGTCCCTCGGCGTGGAAGCGTTTCAAGAGGGCTTTTACAAATGCAACCGGTCTACGGTAGAGGGTTAATCCACCTAACGCCAGTGTTGTGGAAGAGCGCACCTGAGCCGCGGCTTCATCGATCGTCAGCAATTGGGTCATTCGCCTATTCCTTTACCCATAATTCAGGCAGCAGTTCTGGCAAATCTTTCAAATTGGCTATTGAGTAATGCGCTGTCTGGTCAATGTTGTGGTTGCCGACCAGGATGGTTGTAAATCCAAGCTGGCGAGCGGTGGCTAGATTACGGGGCGAGTCATCAATGAAAAGACACCTGGAAACGTCTTCCTCGCCAGCCAGCTGCATGGCGATCTGATACGCTTCTGGTTCTGGTTTGCAATGATAGCCAAGGGCATGTACATCGATAATCCCATTGAAGCAATCACGAACACCCAGTATGTCCAGGACTCGGATGGCATGAGCATCGTCTGCGTTGGTAAAGATAAATTTTCGATGTGGCAGGCTGCTAAGCATACCTCGAAGATCATGGTCTGCCTGTAGAAATTGGTCTAATGGCAGATCATGGACATGCGCAAGATAATCGTCACTGTTCACCTGATGGTGGATTTGCAGTCCGCGTAACGTGGTGCCGTAGGTCGTGAAATAGTTCCGGCGTAGGGTTGCGGTTTCATCTGGTGTCAATCCAAGCAGATTTTGAATGTATTCCCCCATACGGTTGCGGATAGCTTCCCATAATCCATTGCTGTTATCATACAGGGTATCGTCCAGGTCAAAAAATAGGGTTCGGAAACGTGTCATGCTTCTATTATAAAAGAAACGCATACCACTACAGGCTCCAGTTATCAGAAGTCGTTTGCTTTCTCCCGATATGGCATATTTACCTTGTTCATCTTATAATTCGATTATGCCAATCCATTTGCTTGATGATGAGGTAGCTTCGCAGATCGCAGCGGGTGAGGTCGTAGAACGGCCGGCTTCTGTGGTCAAGGAGTTGGTTGAGAACGCGCTGGATGCGCAGGCGACCAAGGTTAACCTTGCGATTGAATTGGCGGGGAGAAAACTAATCGAAGTGTCTGATAACGGCTTTGGTATTCCAGCGAGTGAGTTACCATTGGCAGTTCTGCGGCATGCCACGAGCAAATTATCCCAGGCGGATGACTTGTTCCATATCAGCACGCTCGGATTCCGAGGAGAAGCGCTGGCTGCGGTTGGATCGGTGTCCCGAATGACCATTATCTCTCGTTTTCGGGAGGATGATGAAGGAGCACGATTATATATTGAGGGAGGCCATGCGGGCACTCTCGAGACAGTCGGGTCACCGGTTGGAACCATCGTCCGGGTTGAAAACCTATTCTATAACGTCCCCGCTCGTTTGAAGTTCTTAAAAAGCGAAGCTACTGAAAAGCGATACATAGATAATCTGGTCACGCGCTATGCATTAGCCTACCCGCAGGTACGCTTCCAGATGCACCAAGATTATCGCCCATCCTTGATGACCAGCGGGAATGGCAACCGCCGGGAAGTGCTGGCGTCATTCTATGGGATCGAGATTGCCAAACAGATGCTCGAAGTCCTGGCAGTCGATGGGGCTATCCAAATTTCGGGTTTTATCAGCCCCACTTCGATTACAAGGTCAAACCGGCGCGAATTGACGTTTTTTGTCAATCGGCGACCTGTGCAAGACGTTTCCTTGTCAACGGCATTATTGCAGGCATACCATACCCTGTTAATGGTTGGCAGGTATCCATTGGCTGTATTATTCCTGGAGATGCCTGCTGAAGAGATGGATGTGAATGTACATCCAACGAAAGCCGAGGTAAAGTTTCGCGAACCGAATGTCGTGTTTCGGGTTGTCCAGAGTGCTGTTCGACGGGCATTACTTGCCCACACACCGGTCCCAGCGCTTGGCACGTCACCCTACTGGAAAACAGGTGACTGGCAAAGCCAACCCAAATTTGAGAACGAACTCTGGGTTGGACCCGGGGAGACCACACCAACGACTCCAGAGCAAGCACCCACATGGATCGGAAACCGCCAAGGATCACAAAGCGAGTTGCCGCCCACCCAAAACCGAATCCCGCTTCTGCGCCTGGTCGGTCAGGTGGCGTCTGCTTTCCTGGTTGCAGAAGGACCTGATGGTCTGTATCTGATTGACCAACATGCAGCTCACGAACGAGTGTTGTTCGAGAAGATGATGCTGGCAGTAGGGCAACCAGATACGGGTTATGAAGGGGTTACTGCCCAGACCTTATTAGAACCCCAAACGGTGAATTTGACGTCAGCCCAGGCTAGCCTACTTTCCGAACAGCTTAACCACCTGGCGAAGATTGGTTTTCGAGTGGAAGAATTTGGTAGGAATACCTTTATAGTGCGGGCGATACCGCTTTTATTAGCCGGTATCGATCCAGCTTCTGCTTTACATAGCCTGGTTGAAGACTTTGAGGAGGACGAGACGCCGTTGCAGAAAGAGATCGAAGCAATGCTGGTTGCCCGGATCTGTAAACGGGCAGCAGTCAAAGCCGGTCAAACCCTTTCTCCCCAGGAACAGCGCGCCCTGCTTGCCGATCTGGAAAATTGTAAGTCACCCCGCACCTGCCCGCATGGGCGTCCTACAATGATCCATCTCTCGGTGGACCTCCTGGAACGACAGTTTGGACGCCGTGGGGCTCGATAATTCGGGGGCTACGCGATAAATGGCAGACGCACACTGACGGTGGTTCCTTTACCAGCTTTGCTATCAATCGAGATCCTACCGCCATGTGCATCGATAATATGCTTACAGATAAATAAGCCCAATCCTGAGCCCTGTTCAACATATTCAGTTGTGGGGACGCGATAAAATTTTTCAAACATGTGGGGCATGTATTCAGCAGGAATACCGTACCCACTGTCACTGACCTGAATGATGATCTCATCGGAGGTAGCGTAAAAAGAAAGCACAATTTTGCCGCCGCCGGGCGTGTACTTATGAGCATTGCTGAGCAGATTCAGGATTACCTGTTTTAGTTTATCTCGATCCGCGCTGATTTGAATTGGATCGGGTGAAGGCTGTAATTGTAGGTCCTGCCCTTTTTCCTCTATCTTGCTCCGGATGACAATTGAGCATTCTTCCATTAAGTCGCCCAAATCGACGGATGTGAATTGAAAGCGTACACGTCCAGATTCCAACCGGGCGAGATCCAGAAAAGCTGAGGCCATATCAGATAGCCTGGTTACCTCCTGCTGCATTGTTTGGATAATATTCGCACGCCGTTCTTCGGGAATCTCTGGGCGCATCAGAATATACGCGGCCGCAGTAAGGGATGCAAGCGGGGTTCGGATCTCGTGGACAAATTCCGAAATCAGGTCAGATTGTTGGAACAGGCGGGCATTCTCGATTGCAATGGCAGCCTGAGCCCCAAGCGCCAGCAATAAGTCTTGGTCTTCATCATCGAATTTTCCCCGCTGCTTGTTGATCGCTTCCAGCACCCCGATCACCTTCTCCTTCCGCAGGAGAGGAACGCCAAGCAAGCTCTTTGTTGAGACCTGTGTGATCCTGCCCACATTGCTAAAATGGCGCGGATCTTTCTGGGCGTCATTTAAGATGACTGGCTGGCGGTTGGTAATAATCCAACCGGCAATACTGCCAGTTACCGGGACGATCAGCTCGCTCATCAGCGGGGTATCCATATTGGAAGCTGCCCTGAAGTAAAGCTGCTCTTTGAGCTGGTCATACAGCAAGATCGAGGCGGCTTCGGCGTGGCAAAGTTCGGCGGCCGCCTTGACAATCCTGCTGAGCAGGCTGTCCAAATCGAGGGTGGACGCCAGATCATGCGACAGCTCAAGAAGGCGCTGGTATCTCTCGGGTAGGGTTGAGGGTTTAAGGTCGGCCACTCAGCACCTCCTGAACAATCCACGGGATAGCCAGCGCTACATCAGCATTCAGAACAAGATCGGCTCGGACATCAATATAGGTATGGGATTGATTGATAATGATCAGGTGAGCACCGCGGTCGATTGCCCGCATGGGAAGCCCGGCGACCGGAAGTACCTCGAGAGAAGAGCCTGCAACAATCATTAAGTCACAACGCTTGCAGCTTTCCTGGGCTTTTAGCCAGGTACGAGCTGGAAGCTGTTCTCCATACAGAACCACATCCGGTTTCAGGTAGTTACTACATTTAGAGCATCGAGGAATAACTCCTTGCTCAACATACGCGTCGATAAAATTAGATGCATTGTGCTGCTGATAGCAACGCACACAAGTTAGGGATTGCAGGCTACCGTGCACTTCCAGAACCATCCTGGATCCGGCCTGTTGGTGAAGACCATCAATGTTTTGGGTGATAATTGTTTGGAGGTAGCCTGCTTCTTCTAACTGAGCCAAACCGCGGTGCGCTGGGTTGGGGGAGGCGGTATGAATATCCCGGGCTAATGGACGCATCCAGTTGAAAAAATTTTCCGGGTTATACCTGAAAGCGTTCAAAGACGCCACTTCAAAGGCATCATATTTTTCCCAAAGACCGCTGGTCGGGGTTCTGAAATCAGGAATGCCCGAAGGTGTGGAGATTCCAGCGCCGGTCAGCGCAACCGTATTTCGGCTGCCGCGAATAATATCGGCAGCACACTGTATTCCGCGCTTGAATTGTTCTGGGACGGACATTATGTGCTTCGCTGGATGACCTTCTCAGCCAGTTTCTGAAATTGCTGGGCCGTAAGACTTTCCGGCTGTTGTAAAAATACCGGGACTCCATTGACAGATGCCTGGTAGGTCAACTCGGGTGCGGGGGTGAATATGACGGAGATATTATGCTTGAGTTGTTCCTGTACCTGGCTCCAGGCTAATTGTACACCTGAACGGAAGCGGTTCACCAACACTGCTGTGATTTTACCCTCACCGACTCCATTGGTGGTTAGCTCATCGATCAGAAGGCGCGTCTGGTGGACAGAATAGGGCACCGGCTCAACAAGGACAATGATCTCATTGCAATGAGGAACAACTTTTTCTACCAGCGGAGAGAAGGTCGGCCCCAAATCAAGGATCACATGCTTTGCAAGGAAGGGTAAATTACGGGAGATCACTTCAAAATGGGCAATCGCCCCGTTATACTTCGAGTCACTTGGACGGTGAGAGGACAACAATAGCCGGATACCTGATGAGTGCAATACGAGTTGAGATTCGATGTCCTTCAGGGTGATATCGTTGGGTTTTCGCTCTAAGAGGTGATTTAAGCCTTCTGCTTTTTGATAGCCTAGCTCTAGACCGATGCTTCCTTGACCAGGGCGGAAATCGGCTACAATGACATCCTTCTTGTATTCTTCCCGGATAGCAACCCCGAGATTTAAGGATATTATAGATACCCCCAAACCGCCTTTGGTCGCGATCACCCCCGCCATATAGCCTCGCTCAGCGGAAGGGGGTTGAGCTACGGTTGCCGGTTGGCGGCTTTTACTGGTTCTAGCCATGACCGCTTTGATATGCGCAAGCAACTCGCGTGGCTGGGTGGGTTTGGTCAGGTAATCGTCTGCGCCAGCTTCAAATCCGGCAACTTTATCATCCAGTTGCGTTTTGGCGGTGAACATGATGATGGGAATCTCGGCTGTTTGTGGGTCGGCTCGCAGTTGGCGGGCAACCTCGTACCCATCCACCTCGGGCATCATGATATCCAACAGCAGCAAATCGGGGAGATCAATTTGAATCATCGACAAAGCCTGTAAACCACTGCTCGCCACCCGAACATCATAGCCTTGTCGTTGTAAGATCAAGCCTACCAGCTTCAATGTATCAATGTCATCATCGACAATTAATATTTTCTCGGGCATGGCAACTCCCCATGATCAGCTTTGGATTAGTCATCTAAAATAAATGACCCCAGTAGTGCATTTCGGTGATGGTGCCAGTGATCATAAACGATCAAGGGCTAAAATAATGCGCTTCTTTTACGCTATAATAATTTTGTGAATGTGAACGATCTTCAGTATATTTTACAACACAACTGCCGGATTGGAATTAACAAAGCTGTTGTGACAGGTGTCTCAGGCGGTCCGGACAGCCTGTGCTTGTTAGACATTCTATGGCGCCTGGGTTACCAGATAATTGTGGCTCACCTGAATCATGGATTACGATCAAGAGCTGATGATGAAGCCCATCAAGTTCACCAACAAGCCTCATCCAGGAAATTACCTTTTGTTCAAAAGAAAGTGGATATTTACAGCTACGCCCGGGAAAATCACCTATCCGTCGAAGAAGCAGCGCGTGTGGTTCGATATCGATTTTTGTTTGATCAGGCAAGAGAAAATCGTGCTCAAGCGGTTGCCGTCGGTCATACAGCAGATGATCAGGTAGAAACAGTATTGATGCATTTTCTGCGCGGCTCTGGGCTGGCTGGTTTGAGTGGTATGGGATATTTTTCTTTACCGAACAGTTGGGATAATGAGATTCCTCTCGTGCGGCCGTTGCTCGGGAGCTGGCGGGATGATATCACGCAGTATTTGCTAGAGCGGGGTATCCAGCCTGAAATCGATGAATCGAACCGGGATCGGCGGTATTTCCGCAATCGATTACGCCACGATCTGATTCCAGAATTGGAACAATATAATCCCCAGATCAAAAATAGGTTATTTAACATGGCAGAGGTTTTGCGAGGGGATCATGCCATCATGCAGAAAAACGTGGATCAGGTTTGGGCCGAGTGCTGTGTCGAGCAGGGCACAGGATATGTTGGATTAGCTGTTGATGGAGTGTCACGCCTGCCAGTGGGAATGCAACGCCAGTTATTGAGGAAGGGTATGACAACGCTGGTTCCGGAGCTTAGGGACATTGAATTCAAGGTTATCGAAAGAGGGGTCGAACAAATAAAACAACCCGCTCATGGGAAAACTGAGCTGATAGCCGGATTATACGTCTTTGTTGAGTCTGGCCTGTTTTGGTTGGCTGCCCGGGATGCAGTCTTACCGATCGGAGATTGGCCGCAGGTAATCAGCGGCAAAACTTATTATCTTGATCTTCCGGGAGTATGTGAATTGGGTGGCGGCTGGATGATTAGGGCAGAGCAATTATTGGCAAGCGCTGAACTAATCGCTCAAGTTGAGATGAATACCGATCCAACCCGAGCCTGGCTGGACGCAGATAAGATTATTTTCCCGGTACTCGTGCGCAGCAGGCAAGCCGGTGACCGTTTGAAGCCATTTGGATTGGATGGGCACTCAATCAAATTGTCTGATTTTATGACCAATCTTAAAATTCCATCCAAAGCAAGAGATGGCTGGCCTATCCTCGTATCCGGTGAAGACATTATTTGGGTAGCAGGGTTTCGGATAGGGGAGACCGCTCGCCTGAGCTCAACCACCCGGCGTGTTGCCTTCCTGCGGTTGCTGCGAACAGATGGGGCGAAGTAGCACCACAGATACCCGGATTGATGGAGTTTAGGGCAGATGAAGATCAATTTTTATGCTACATTGCGCCAGATCGTGGGACAGAAAAGTATAGAGTATCCAGTGGAAGGGACCATCACCGTGCGTTCGTTGATCGACGGGTTGATCCAGGAATATCCTGGTTTGAAAGAAGAATTGTTGGACGAAGATGGTGAGCTTCTTGAAAGGGTTCATGTCCTCATAAATGGGAGAGATGTACCTTACTTGCAAGACGCCATGCAAACGGAGATCACCGCGAGAGACACCATTAATGTCTTCCCCGCGGTAGGTGGGGGCTGAGTTCTATGGTCGAGATTACCCGGGATGTGCATGGTGTCCCGCTGTGGCTATTAGAGGATTACCTGATAGAGGTAGGTGGGGAGCTCCGAGGCAAACAGCATGTAGAAGGTGTTGGGTGGAAGGCAGATTTTTACAGGATAGAAGATTATAAGATCGGTTCGATTGTAATTGGGCGGGTTCGTTTGGAACTAAGCGTTGAGGAATCAAAACTTCAAGAGCTGATGCCGAAACTAGAGATTAAGCTAATGCGGGGCGGTGGTTGAAGTATGTTTTATTTTTTCCAGAAATGAAAGAACCCGGCAGGAAGACTCGCCGGGCTCTTTCTGATAGTTGATCGGATGGTTAGATAATCTCTAACTCTTTGAGCTTAGACTCCGGAACAACCCCGTTCACCCAGCCGCGAGCTTTGTAGTATTCCTCTAGCATCAAGTCCAGCTCGCAAACATGCCCTTCAGAGCCAGGCATTGTGGATGGTTCTTTCAAGAAGCGCTCAGGCAGGTAATCGCTTCCCTCCCTGAGACCCGCCAGGTTATTATAGTAGCGTTCCAGGTTATATATCCGCTGCCCGGTCTTCAGCACGTCATCGGATGTGAACGGAATACCGACCACAGCAGAGTATTGCTGAGCGTATTCATCCGTACCCTCAGCAAATGCGCTGAACTTGCACAGATCCAGGCTGTCTGAAAAAGCGTGGATATCCTGAAAGATCATCACCAGCTCACCCTTGCCTTTCCACTCGAGGGGATCTACCCGAAGGGATTTAAAGGGCATCAGGTTCAACTCGGCTGCCGGGGTATAGGCGCGCAAGTGGCAGGCACCGCGGTTACTGGTGGCATAGGCAATACCCATGCCTTTCAAACCGCGCGGATCGTAAGCGGGTATGGACTGGCCCTTTACAGTCATCGAGATCTCGGGATGTCCGAAATGTTGAGCTGCCCGGGCGGCTCCTTCTGCGAGGGCATCACCAATCCCTTCCCGCTTGCCAATCTTGTGGGTAGTTTCGACCATGTTCATGTAGTCACCCCACTGGAGCCCTCCTGCACCGTTGGTGTAACCTCTTTGGGTGGCTTCCATATAGACCGAGAGGACGTTACCGATTTCGATGGCGTCCAGCCCATAATCGTTGCACAGGTCAATAATCTTAGCCACACTGGCGATATTATCGTTACCACAGTTGGCGCCGACCGACCAGGCGGGTTCGTACTCAACGCTCTCCATCTGCAAACCTGCAAAGGGCCCTTCAGTAACTCTGACCTCTTTCTTGCAGGCAACCGGGCAAGCGTGGCAAGTGGGGTCGTTGACCAGGATAGTTTCCTTTACATGCTCGCCGCTGATGGCCTCAGCTTTATCGCCAAATGAGGCAAACTGGCTGTTATTGGCCGGTAATGCTCCCATATTGCTGGTGATATTCATCAACACATTCGTGCCGTAGACCGAAAGAGCGCCTTTGCGGGGGCTGGTGATATTAGCTTCATCCATGATCACGGAAAGGGCCCGGGCATGAGCAGGCTTCCAGGCTTCACGATCCTTTGCTTTGGGCATATTCTTCTTGGCTTTGATCACGATCGCCTTAAGGTTCTTGCTGCCGCCAACACAGCCCGTTCCGCCTCGTCCGCTTGCCCGATCGTGCTCGTTCACCCAACAAGCAAAGCGGGAGAGCTTCTCGCCTGCTGGACCGATGGAAATCACGGTCAGGTCTTTCTCTCCGTAGAGCTCTTTGAAGTGTTTGATGGTATCGTGAACGCCCTTGCCCCATACATCTGAAGCATCTCGTAATTCAAGAGTGTTCTCTTCGATATAGGCGTAAACCGGTTTTGCAGCTTTGCCTTTGAAGATCAAGCCATCAAAGCCAGCCCAACGCAAGCGGGCAGCCGACCAGCCGCCGTGGTGGCTATCGGTCACAGTTCCGGTGAGGGGGGATTTGGTGACAATGGCCATCCGGCCGCTCATATTAGCTTCAGTGCCGGTCAGGGGGCCATTCATGAAGCATAGGATATTATCCGGGGATAGGGGATCTACCTGGGGGCCATTTTCCAGTACGTAACGCACGCCCAAACCCCGAGCACCAATATACTTGAGCTTCCAATCCTCTGGTGCTGCCTTATATTCGACCTTGCCTGCGGTAAGGTCTACATGAGCTATTCGATCTGCATAACCTCCGAGCGTCATATTTGCCTCCTAATTCATTAATCGTTTTTCGGATCTATTGAGCCGCCAATGGTTGATCGAGACAGGGGCTATTTACCTCCTTTCTTGTGGATGGTCCACCTCAACGACCCGGTGGGAAAATTGCGACTTCATCATTCTCCCGAACTAATTCGTTGAAACCCTTCTCAAAGCCGAGAGCGCGACCGTTGTGTAAAATTCGCCAGCCTTTCCGAGGGACATAGACCGGCATGACTTCAATCCATAACGAATCAGCCTTGTCGTGTGATTGCCAAACGCGGTCCAGTACGACCGCCCGTGACTGAGGATAGTAATCGAAGAATTTCTTCAATAGATCATGGATTTTTGCACCGCTAAGGAGGGGGACAGGCAGCTCCGTTTTCCCTATCAGCGGTCGCATTCGCCCAAACAACGTCACCCGAGTAGCGAAATCACCGTTTGAAAAATCCCGGGCGATAGAGTAGCCCATCGACATCTGATTTAATTGTACGCTTAGATATTTGCTCCAACCAGCCATGGCAAGGGCTATCACCTCAGCAGGCAGTTGTGCATCTATCATGTAATTGGCAAAACTTGCCAGGACCATACCAATCGATATGGTTACATACGCCGGCGGGGTGTGTATCGTTCGGGGACCTTGCCCAGCGTGGTATTGACCGGCACGGAACAGATAAAATGCAAACTCATCTGATGTATCCAATCCTAGCGTGCGCGCCAGCCAAATGGTGAAAAAACGCCGCCGTTCTTCTAGATGGTCTTCATCAACCGTGTCTTCCCAGCCCAGGATTGCGGCTGTTTCTGGAACTGCACGCAGATAATCATAGGTATTCACCACCAATTCTGTGCTGCGCTTCATCAATGGTTCCACCGAGCGTGCCATTGCCTGTTGCTCAGCCGCGGCTAAATTGCAGAATTTCAGCATTCGCTGCCATTCTTCCACGGGATCTGGAGACAAATCTGTAAGTTGGAGGTTGTCTTCCATGCAGAATACCTGCCGATCAGTTTGAACCTAATCCGTTGGGTGCATAAATATAGTAGCATTTTGTGGAGATCCAGGCAATATTAAGGAAATACTTAATATATCCCTTCGCGCTGCTGCTTGTTATAATGATTTTGTTTCCAGGTGTGCTTGCTAACTCGGGAGAATTATTGGGCCTTTGCCTATCCTAGCTGGCCTATTGCCCAATGTCTCTCAGCAATGCAGATGAAAGGTCTTATAGGTTAAATGGCGATTGATCGTTTTGGTCGGCAAATCCATTATTTGCGCATCAGTCTTACCGATCATTGTAACTTGCGCTGCATCTATTGCATGCCAGAGGGGATGACCTTCCGACCGAATGCAGAGCTGATGCAAGACGATGAGGTCTTGAGCCTGATAAAGATTTTTGCCAGCCTGGGATTCGATAAGTACCGCCTGACAGGTGGCGAGCCTACCGTGCGGGCAGGGATTGTCGAATTAGTTCGCCGGATAAAAGAAATACCTGGTGTCCGGTCATTAACGATGACCTCCAACGGTGTGTTGTTTTCCCGGTTAGCAAAACCGCTGGCAGAGGCTGGCTTACGCAGGGTTAATTTCAGCCTGGATACCCTGGATAACGAAAAATTCCACCGCCTGACCCGTTGGGGTTCATTACTAGATGTATGGGATGGGATCGCAGCTGCCGAAGAAGCCGGGCTGACGCCGATCAAAATTAACGCGGTTGTGGTGCGCGATTATAGCGAAAAAGATGTGGTGGATTTGGCACGGCTCACCCTCCAAAAAGCCTGGCAAGTTCGTTACATTGAGATGATGCCTTTTGGTGGCGCGACCGAATTCCAGCGAGCCAATGTCGTTACCTCGTCCGAGGTTCAAGAGCGCATCGAAGCAGTATTTGGGCCACTGGAATGTATGAACGGCGGGCAACTGGACGGTGAGTCGAGGATGTACCGTATCCCAGGGGCGATCGGTACGGTAGGGTTTATCTCTACAGTGAGCCAGCCTTTTTGCTCATCCTGTACCCGAGCAAGATTAACCGCCGATGGGCGGTTAAGGTTATGCTTGCTGCACGAACGAGAAGTTGATGTGCTGACGCCTCTGCGAAGCGGGGCATCATTCGCTGAGCTAAGACAGCTGATCCTGGAAGCGATTTGGAACAAGCCGTGGGGGAATGGTTTGGCTGAAGGCCTGATCCCACTCAACCGGACGATGAGTGAAATCGGTGGGTAGGTTGGTGTCAGCTTAGAAAAGTATCAATATTTATTTGCGAGGCTTTCCAATTTCATACTGACTTCGCGCCATTGAACTTTTGAGACACCTAATTTCTGGCGGATTTTGTCGCGCTCCATCCCAGATTTCCAATCCGCCAATGCACAGGTCCAGCGGCACATGTCAAAGGATAGGTGTTTCTCTAAGCCAGCTTCCTGGCTGAGATCTTCCAGCAAGTATTCCAGGCGGCGAGGCGACCAGGGGAACAGCCGCTCGCCAAGCTGGTATTGCGAGTCATATTCATGATAAGACTTGACCCATTCCTCAGTCAGGGGGATTTTTCGTTCCTTGTACCGGTTTTGCGGGTTCGCATAGCGGATGAAAAGAAGCGCAACGGACGGATTATCCAGATCGATGTGGGCCGGACTCAGTCCCAGGCATTCACCTTTTTTGATGCCTGTGCTCAGGAGAAGAGTTAACAATGTATAGTAGCGGGTATCCGGCTTGGCGGCGTGGCGATGAGTTTCGGCTGCATCAACTACCAGGCGGATTTCCTCTTCGGTGAGCACTTCGGGAAGAGGGCTGATCACGGTTTTCTGAACAACTTTTTCCGCCGGGTCTGCCAGGATAGCCCCATTTTTGTGTAACCAGCGAAAAAAAGCCTTTATGGAAGTGATCCGGCGGGAGAGAGTCTTTGGACTACATGGTACGCCCCGACCAGCCTGCATCCACTCCAGAAAACTATTCAAGTCGGTGGTGGTAATGCTCCCCAGGGCACGATCTGGTTGCAGGTAAGATGCGAGCAATCGAAGATCAGCGGTGAAAGCCTTGACCGTGTGGGTTGAGTTCCCCTGGTCTTCGAGGTAGATGCGCCAGGCTTTAATGGTGGGGGTAAGGGTCGATTTCTCGGTAATATGGACGGGAGCTGCATCTGGGGACATTATCCCTCCTGAATTGGGTGTCGTTTGTTTCGTATAGCCGGTATGCTCTCAGTTTAGCTTAACTTGACAGGAAAGTCAATCATTTCGCGGGATTAATTAATACTCATGTTTTGTGCTGCAAGGTCAAGTATAATTTCTGCGCAATGCTAATCAGGCGAGTGTATCGCTGATGCTTATGATGAAGGAGGCATAATGCGAAATAGAACAATTCTTGCAGCAGGGATCATCCTTATCTTGATGATTGTCCTGGCTGGCTGTAGTTCAGCACAAACTGCAACACCTACCCAGGAACCTACGCCTGCTGCCCAAACATCCCCGACTGTCGAAAGTGCGCCTGTGCTTGATCCTGCCGAGCCAACCGCGCCGGCTGTATCGGCACCTGCTGCCTATCCTGCTCCAGCCATCCAGTATGTGGCTTACGACCCTTATCCTGCACCCATCGAGGGTGAACAGGTCGAATGGTCTAAGGTACAAGCCCTGCTGATAAGCGGTCAGGTAGCTGAAGTGTTTCAACGGTTTTCGTTACCGATTGTGATCACCATGAAAGATGGGCGGATTATTCTGGTCGAATCACCAGCGAAGGATGAGATATTCAAGCTGCTTGACCAATGCGGTGAACAGTGCAATGATATTCGCCGCCTGTCAGAGAATTAACTTTCCACAAAGGGTTAATTATTCAGCAGCCCACTTGCACGAAGTGGGCTGCTTTTGTTCATCAGAGATTTCCATCTAGTCCAAGCCGGGGGGCGATGCGCTGCATAGCCACGATAACGTTGGTGACATGCTCCCACAGTTCGATACCAAACTCAGCAGCGGATCGCTCGATTTCTTCCCGGTTGGCTCCTGCTGCAAAGGCCCTGTCTTTCCACTTCTTCTTTACTGACTTTGCCTCTAAATCGTATAATGAGCGTGACGGGCGGACCAAAGCGACCGCCGTAACCAGCCCGGTGATCTCGTCGCAGGCGTACAGAGCTTTCTCCATTTGGCTCTGGCGAGGCACCCCGGTATGATCAGCATGGGATAAAATTGCCCTGACGATCTCCTCTGGCACATCCCGTGAGCGCAGGATGGGTGCGCCAGCTTGTGGATGGTTTTCCAGGGTGGGATGGATCTCCCAGTCGAAATCGTGCAAAAGGCCTGTCATTCCCCAGATTTCTACATCTTGACCATACTTTTCGGCATAATAACGCATAGCAGCTTCAACGGACAGCATATGCCGGACAAGGTTATCATTCTTAACAAATTCCTGCACAATATCCATCGCCATATTCCGGTTCATTGTGCCTCCAGGGGGAAGATCGGTTCAGGGTCTCCAAGGATAGGTTCAGGTTTGGAGTAGTGTATTTCCCAAAGTGCTACCAATGTAGCAGCAGTTTCACGCAGATTCCAAAACATCAGCGAGCGTTGCCTGTACTCGCGCTGGTCTGCAGGCACACCAATTGCAGGTAACCCGAGTTGATTACAGGTATAGATGGCTCGCGGTAGATGAAATTTCTGGGTGACCAAGATTACTTCCTCCAGACCGAAGACCTTCTGGGCACGATAGCAGGTGTCATAGGTACGCCGACCGGCGTAATCTAAGACAATCGCCTCATCCGGTATCCCCAGACTCAAGGCGTACTGGCGCATTGATTCAGGTTCATTATAATAAATCGAGGAGTTGTCGCCGCTCATCAGGAGCTTTTCTACTCTTCCCTCCTGATAGAGCTTTGCGGCAGTCCTCACCCGGTCTCCGAGCACCGCGGTAGGGCTGCCGTCTCGTAATAACCCGGCACCAAATACGATTGCCACGCGTTTGTCGGGCGCCTCCTCCGGCTGTACGATGCGTGGATATGAATAAATAAATGTCACCAGGCGCGGAGCTAAAAAGGTGGCCAAAACCAGGGTAAAAAGTAGAAGCAATATGCCAGTAAGCATCTTTATCAATTTTGGTAGCACTGTCTTGACATTTTACCACGCAGGTTTTTCAAGGAGGAAAAGACTGGCATTCCTCTCATGCTGGTTTAATACCTGCTATCCAGAGCTACTGGTATACTTCAAGACCCATTTTACGATTGGCTTGCCTCTTGCATAGACTCCGGCAAAAGGTTACAATGCCTCCGCTATGGGTGACAGCTACCAGGAAACCCTGGATTATTTGTATAGTTTTGTCGATTTCAGCCTGACAAAGGCCACCAGATATTCTGCCGAGCAGTTTGACCTGGCGCGTATGCAGGCGCTTGTTGAGCAGCTGCAACACCCTGAGCGCACTTCCGCCATCATCCATGTTGCCGGGACGAAGGGTAAGGGCTCTGTTGCTGCAATGTGCCAAAGTGTGCTCACCTCAGAAGGATACCGGACGGGACTTTATACATCGCCTCATCTTCATGACTATGCCGAGCGGATCCAGATCGATGGTCATTCGATACCCCATGAGGAATTGGTTGCGTTGGTCGAGGAAATCAAACCAGTCCTGGAGACGATTCCCCAAATAACCACTTTTGAGATCACAACTGCCCTGGCTTTTCTGTACTTCTCACGCCAAAAAGTGGATGTGGCGGTGATTGAAGTGGGATTGGGTGGCCGGCTGGATGCGACCAACGTGGTGATTCCGGTTGTATCGGTGATTACCTCACTCTCCTACGATCATATGTTTCTGCTTGGCAATACCCTGGCAGAAATTGCTGGAGAAAAATGCGGGATTATTAAGCCGGGCGTACCTGTGGTTGTATCACCCCAGCAAGATGAAGCGCTGCTGGTGATTGAAAAGATTGCCGAGCAACGAGGCGCGCCAATCACTCTCGTTGGCAGGGAGTATCTTTACAGAGATATCTCGCGATCATTATCGGGACAGACTATGCAAGTATGGACACCTGGTGAACAACCTCAAGTGGATGAGTATATCCAATCTGGTGAAATGCTGGAATGGGAACCTAACCATCTGACTATCCCCCTGCTTGGTTACCACCAGATCACGAATGCAGCTACGGCTTATGCCGCGTTACAAGTATTTGCTGAAAAAGCTTTGCCGATCAGTGATGCTGCCATCCATCGGGGTTTCGCCAACACAATCTGGCCTGGAAGATTCGAAGTACTGCGCCAGGTTCCACCCGTAGTGATTGATTGCGCTCATAATCGTGACTCAGCCCGCAAGCTAAGATTGGCTCTGGATGATTACTTTCCCGGTCAGCCGGTGATCCTGATGTTTGGTGCTTCGGAAGATAAGGATATCCATGGAATGTTTGTTGAGCTAATGCCGCGCATCTGCGAAGTGATAGCGACCCGCTCCTATCATCCCCGGGCGATCGAGCCAGAAAAGCTGGTCGAGATTGCCCACCAGTTTGGGCGTCCCGCAAGGATCGTACCCGACGTGGCAGATGCCCTGAACGAAGCCTTGAGTATCGCTGCAGGTGAGAAACCGGTATTGGCAACAGGCAGTATTTTTATCGCTGCTGGGGCACGCGAAGCGTGGCTGGCACGGACTACAGGCTCGCAATCCGAATAATCCTGTGCTAGATTTGGAGTAACCGATGAGAGAAATGCGCGATAATGATTGGTATTTAGGCGACGATGATGATAACTTCGGAGAGGCTCTTCATCGCCGGACCGAAGAGCTTTATAGTGTTCCAGACGCAGAATTAGATGAGGACGGGCTGATCGAATGTCCTGTTTTACCCCTGCGAGACCTGGTGGTATTTCCACACATGGTATCACCCATTTTTGTCGGTCGCGAAACATCCTTGCTCGCGATTGAAGAAGCGCAGGTGAATGACACTACTGTGATCGCTTTGACCCAACGCGATCCCGATGTAGATGACCCTGAACCGGGAGATTTTATAACTATCGGGGTGGAATTGGCGGTAGGACGTTTGCTTAGCATGCCGGATGGCTCTAGCTCTGCGCTTGTGCAGGGCAGGCGCCGGGTTCAGATTGTTGAGTTCACCCAGCTGGAGCCTTACCAGCGCGTGCGGGCCAGACCGATCTACGAGGTGGTTGAGGTTGACCGGCAGGTAGATGCGACCATGCGCACCGCATTGGAGCTATTTCAGAAATGTGTTCAGCTCGACAGAAGCCTGCCGGAAGAAGCGTATCTGTATGCGCTCAATATCGATGATCCTGCCTGGCTATCTGACATGATTGTCACCGCGGTAGCGCCGACTTTGGAAGAAAGGCAAATCCTGCTGGAGACTATTGATCCGCTGGAAAGGTTGCAGCGGGTCATCAAGCTGCTTGCCAGTGAAGTAGATGTCCTGGAATTAGAAGACGAAATCCACACCCGCGCCCAGAGTGAAGTTGACCGGTCGCAGCGCGAGTTCTACCTTCGGGAGCAAATGAAGGCGATCCAGACGGAGCTCGGGGAAGGGGATATCTGGACGCGAGAAATTCAGGAATTGCGCACGCGGGTGGAAAGTGCCATCTTGCCGGAAGAAGTTCAGGTACGCGCCCTGAAAGAGATAGACCGTCTCTCTCAGATGCCGCCGATGTCGCCTGAAGTTGGGATTATCCGCTCGTACGTGGAGTGGATCCTGGAGCTACCCTGGGCAGACACGACGGAAGACAATCTGGATGTGAAACATGCCGGGAAGGTCCTTGAGCGAGATCATTACGGTTTGCCGCGTGCAAAAGAGCGGATACTAGAATATATTGCTGTACGGAGTCTTAAGCCAAAGAAATTACGCCAGCCAATTTTGTGTTTTATAGGCCCGCCAGGGACGGGGAAAACATCTCTGGGACGCTCGATTGCGGAGGCTTTGGGTCGTAAATTTGTGCGTCTTTCATTGGGTGGTGTTCGTGATGAGGCCGAGATACGCGGTCATCGCCGCACATATATTGGAGCGCTGCCAGGGCGTATTTTGCAGACCATGCGCCGGGCAAATACAGTAAACCCGTTATTTATGCTGGATGAGGTCGATAAGCTGGGTCTTGACTTTCGGGGTGATCCCGCCGCAGCCCTGTTAGAAGTATTGGATCCGGAACAAAACTATTCGTTTTCGGACCATTATCTTGAGTTGCCTTATGATCTCTCCCGGGTAATGTTTATTACCACCGCCAATACGATGATGACCATCCCGCTAGCCCTGTTGGACAGGATGGAAGTGATCGAATTTCCCGGATACATCGAAGAGGAGAAACTGGCTATTGCCGAGCGATTTTTAATCCCTCGCCAGCTGGAAGAGAACGGATTAGGCGAGAACGAGGTCCGCTTATCGCTCCAGGCGTTACAGCGGATAATCCGGGAATACACGTATGAAGCAGGGGTAAGAAATCTGGAACGCGAAATTGGTCGGGTGTGCCGCAAAATTGCCAGATTGAAGGCAGAGGAAAAAAGATATCCGGATTTGGTTGGTGCATCAGCTATTGAGCGGTTTCTTGGACCACCCCAATTCTTTAACCTGGAGGCGGAACGTCAGAACGAAATCGGAGTGGCTACGGCCGTAGCATGGACTGAAAATGGCGGCGAGATCATGCCCGTTGAGATCTTGCTGCTGGAGGGTAAAGGTAACCTTCAAATCACCGGTCAAATTGGGAATGTGATGCAAGAATCAGCACATGCAGCGCTATCATATCTGAAATCTCGCTCGCGTGAATTCAGGCTAGACCCGGAAATTTTCGACCAGGTGGATATTCATATCCATATTCCGGAGGGTGCAATTCCGAAAGATGGGCCCAGTGCAGGCATTACCATCGCGACAGCTCTGGCGTCGGCATTTACCGGTCGAGCAGTGCAGAGGGATGTCGGCATGACGGGCGAGATCACCCTGCGGGGCAGGGTGCTGCCTGTGGGTGGTGTCCGCGAGAAGGTGCTAGCAGCCCACCGGGCGGGATTGAAGATCGTTATACTTCCAAAACGAAATATGAAAGACCTGGTCGATATCCCAAAACGAGCACGGAGTGAAATCAAGATTGTGCCCGTAGAGCATATGGATCAGGTGCTGGAGATTGCTCTTGTGGCTGTACCCTCCAGACCCAAAGCGGTGCGGGCGCGGCGGAAGCCCAAAGTAGAAGAAGAGCAGGTGACTGGAGACCAGCTGGAAAACCAGAATAAGAACTCCTCTGCTCTCCCCGTCGCGGATAACCATATTCCACTCCAACCGGGTGCTTAGATTTCTATTTGGTGAATCCCATTATCGGTGTTGTAGCTATGGGTTAGACTGCAGGATTCTGTATATCGCTCCTTGATCTGCCCGGCGGTACACCAGGTAAAGCTCTCCATTTTCATCCAACCCAAAACTGGAGATTCCATAAATAAACTCGCCACTGGCGAGCTCCTGAACATCCCAGCCAGTGCCGTTGTTCTGCATGCCCCAGATACGACCAGAGCAAAAATCTGCGAAGAAGAATATACCTTGCAAAGCGGGATAATCGGTTCCACGGTAGACCTGACCCGCAGATACCGAACAATTATCGCTGGTGTGCGAATAATCATACACAGGGAGCACGTACTGGGTTGGATCACAGGGAAGGTTTAGATAACACTCGCTTCCCTCCATAAGATTCCAACCGTAATTTTCACCGCCTGGGCTGTCTGCATCCTGGAAGTCGATCTCTTCCAGCTGACTTTGCCCGACATCTCCAATGAACAGGTCACCTGTAGATATATCGAAGGAGAAACGCCAGGGATTCCGCAAACCAAGTGCCCAAATTTCTGGTCGGTAACCCGCCAATCCGACAAAAGGATTGGTAGGTGGTATCCGGTAAGCCAATGGAGAAGTGGCAATTCCTTGGGAGGCGAGAGGAAGATATATAAAGTGTGTAGCAGCGAAACTAGGTTGTGTCTCCATCTCCACATCGATCCGCAAGAGCTTGCCAAGTAAGGAAGCCGGATCTTGGGCATTATCATCCGGGTCACCACCCCCGCCGCCATCTCCAGTACCGATGTACAGGTATCCATCTGGTCCGAACGCAAGCTGTCCACCGTTGTGATTGGATTGGTCAGGATGATCCAGGTACAGGATCAACTCTTCACTCGCCGGGTCGGCTTGTTCTGGGATTGTGCTCAAACTGAAGCGAGACACCTGATTATCGCCCGCATTGTTAGTGTAATACACATAAAAGTGGTCCTTGGTAGAGCCAAAGCCGGGCGGAAACGCCACGCTTAGCAGTCCCTCCTCAGTTCCATCGCCTGTTCGCGGGGAGCGGACACGGTCTCGAATATCTAAAAATGGGATACCAACCAGGCCATTAAGGTCGATTAGAATCCGTCCGGGTTGCTCCACGATAAAGAGCCGCCCACTGCCGTCACCTGCATGGGTCAGGTGGACGGGGTAATCTAGCTCGCTGACGGCTTCCTGGAAATCTATCGCTGGGATCGCAATCTCTGGTTTAGCTATTGCATTTCTGGTGGAAATTATTACCAATAAGGCTGCTCCTATCAGTACTATAAGCCATATTGGTATGGGTATATTTTTGCGGGTCATAAATTTCCTCACAATCTATTTATTTCTATTCAATACGGATAAAGAGATTCAGTGGATTAAGTTATGGACACTCATTCTCCACGTGTTCTCGAAAGGTCTCAGCAAAGAGGTGCCTTCCAGAGTTATCGCATGCTGCACGGAAGTAATAATAGGGAGTTTGTGCCGGAAAGGCAACAGCCTTCAGTGCATCCAGGCTCGGGTTGGCGATCGGTCCTGGAGGAAAGCCCGGGTATCGGTATGTATTATACTGGGAATCGACTCGCAGGTCGTCCAGGCTGAGGGGATTGGTCCACCACGTTTTCTGAGCTTGATTGAATCCGATGGCATATTGGACAGTTGGATCGCTGTCTAGTTTCATATCGATAGCCAGGCGATTGAGGAATACTGAGGCGATCAGGGGCATCTCCTCGGGTACGACAGCCTCTCGCTCAACAATCGATGCTAATATTACTCCTTCATAGGGGGTCAGCCCCTGGCGGTTATATCCTTGCTGGATATCGGCAGTCAGTTTCTGATTAAAATTTCCCAGGATGGTGTTGATAAATTCATTTACAGGAACATCACGACGAAACTGGTAGGTGTCTGGATATAAAAACCCTTCCAGGGAAGCGCTGGCAGGAACAAAGTACGAAGGTGAGGTTGGATATGTTCCAGAGCGGGCGGCGATCAAAAACTCGTTGGGAGTGATGTTCAAACCTGAGGTCGGTAGTGACTGTGCAATCTCCTCTAAACGCCAGCCTGCCAATATCGAAAAATTTACACTAGATGGAACAGCATCTTGTAGAGCGTATGCAATCTCAATGGGTGTCATGCTTGGACTGATTTGGTAATCTCCTGCCTGTAAGGTGGTGTCTATGCCTTTATACACCATGTATGTACGCAGGGCTGCTGCGCTTGGGATAAAACCTTCTATCTCAAGGCGTTGCAAGATGGAGGCGGTTGCTTCACCAAGTTCAATCCTAAATGGCTGGGGATCGGTCAAGGGTTGCGCCGGAAAAATCAGGTCTTTCTCTTGAAGCATTAATTGCATAGATAAATAAATCCGCTGTTGCCGGTTAAGGCCGCTAACTGGCTCCCCAAATGCCTGAGTGGCGCGATTTTGGACACTCAATAGAATGCTGCCGGCAAGAGCTA
The DNA here is from genome assembly GCA_041301185.1 of Anaerolineae bacterium. Classification (GTDB taxonomy): domain Bacteria; phylum Chloroflexota; class Anaerolineae; order Anaerolineales; family UBA4823; genus JAQBDA01. The sequence goes on along the minus strand of JBFYSV010000202.1, from coordinate 8,794 downwards.
TGAATACGCACACTCCGACGAGAATCAGGATCACGCAACTGCCAATCAATGATTTTTGTTTATTCATCGTGGGTAAGGTGAACTAAGGTTCTCGAGTTAAGCCTGGTGTGGCTGGGTATATCATCCAGTTGACTGGGCATCCAGGTATGTTTGGAGAGTATAGGTTGCCGCGAGATCATCATGATGGCCTTTACGCCTCTCGCGAGAGGTATTGACCGCGATCATGGCCAGGCGAGCCGCCAGGGTACTGCCGCTCTCATCCCATAATTCGACGGGTAAATTGGTTTGGGTACGGATCGCGGCAGCCAGGCGGGCAGCTTTCCGCCCTTGAGGGGTCGGGCGGTTTTCATCATCCAAAGCCTGCCCAACGATAATCCGTGCTACCTGATTTTCCTCGGCAAGTTGGGCAATCGAAGCTGCATCCACAGGTCGTGAAATATGCTGGATAACCGTCAGTGGATTGGCTATCGTGCCGGTTGGGTCGCTTAGCGCAATGCCGATATTCTTATCTCCAGGGTCGACTGCCAGAATACGCATTGATAATCGCCACACTATTGCTGAATGGTAATCGTATATTGGAATGGCAAAATCGGCAAGCGCGGCCACCAGGAGGGAGTCAGCCGGATTGAAGGCTCGCTGGAGATAGGAAGACCAGATGCGAGCTTGTCCAAGGCCAGGAGAGGTGTCAATCCAAGGGACAGGCTTACTACATCCGATTCCGATATTCTGGCGCGTAATCTCCGAGTTGCCTGGATTTTCAATTCAGCGATACCATCTTTTTTTATCACTGGAGATGTGATATGTTTTATCACTATAGTATCGGGCAATACCAGATACATATCAGGAATATTCGCATCCAGGGCATATTGCGCAAATCGCTCAAGATCGGCATGTGAGGCTGCCAGGGCTTGATACTCTACTCTCAGGTTTAAATTTATCTCGTCACTTGGCAGGTTTTCGGGCGGATCATAGACCTGCTCAATAATCTGAGCAATGGTAATTGTCGGCGTAAACAGGACGTCTCCGGTTGGTAATATTCGGATCAGCTCTTCCTGGGCGGTCTGGCGTAGTTCAGCAGTTAATTGCTGCAACAATTCTTCTCGATCATTATCGGTAGCTTTTGAAATCTGCCTATCTGTACCTCCGTTTGTGGGTTTAGGATTGGTGGCTAACAAGCTCGCGCCCAATTCGCCCTCGATTGCGACCAATTGGTCAGCGATTTGATTACCGGATTTTCCAGGCTCAAGAGCCTGGACTGTGACGGTTATGGCCTCTCCTACCCCAGCGGGAATCTGAGCACTAGTAGACGTTGCAAAGCGAATTGCCGGGGTTTCTGGATTTCGGACGACTGTCTGAGCGGGAATCATAATCGATCGGTCGGTAAGATTGGTGAAGCGGATCAGCCCCTTTGCATATTCTTGGGGGATGGTAGTTGTTCCAGAAGTTGGCACACTCGATCGACCTTCTACTTCCACGGTCACTTTTCGCGCGGGAATAGTTCCTGAAACATTGACGTCGTTGGTACCAGGCCTGGCTTGTAGGAGCAATGTCAATTCCTGAATGCGCGTATCCGGCATTAGTGAAATGGTTGCCCTGGGGACAAGCATCGCCGCAACGGAGAGCAGCGCCAGAACGCCCAGGGTGAATATTGCCAATCGCATTATTGGTTGGGAGAGCAATCTGTTTGGCTGGGGATGTGTCTCCTGGGCAAGCGTGGTCAAATCCGGGCGAGGGTTATCGGAGATGCCAGGATATCCGCGTAAAGATCTTCTCTGGTGTCTTATCCGCCAACGGGATTTTTGGGCGCTCTGGATTGTCCCAAAAACTAGAATCCCTAATTGGTTCGCATGATATCGAACATCGGAGTCCTCACAAACCAGTGCCAGTTGTGCCCCCAGAGAGGAGCTATGTCGTTGTAACAGGATTAAATCCAACCGGCGGAATAATATATGGCTTCCCTCAGGCCATACCAGCAGAATTCGCTCAGTTTTGCTCCAGCCCATCTTGTCGCGAGCAGAGATAAAATCATCGTGGGTTTCGAGCCTCAGGATTTGGGTTTTCATAAAACGCCATCAAGTCTCAGCAAGGATCGCTTGAATGGTTATCTATTATGATTAATTCTACCATTTGCAGACAGGTCAAGAGATGGCTGATCGATAAAGGTGATTTTTCATGAATCTGAGTTTAGTCCTGGCTGCATCCCGGGCGGGTCTCGGGGATGATCGTGAAATTATAAGGTTCCTGATAGATCGAATAATAACCTGTATCATCTTTCAGGGGTAATTTTGCACCAAAAAAACTGTTGAACAGCAACCGAAAACTGTTCACCGGAGATATCCACTCATAGAATTGAGATTGCGTATTCCCAGGGAAGTAATAAGCGTTAAGAATATTCAACCTTTTGGATGGAGGGGAATGAATAGCCCCATGATCTGCCTGGAGGATAATGATGGGTGGGGTTTCTGAATCGTTTATTAGCTGTTGAATTATTGGGATTAGCTGTTTGTTTAAATAGCTGATTTGATCAATGTATCCGGTGTTCGCGTCGAGGTCATAATCTGTAAATTCACCCTCCGCTCCGAAAACGTAGGGAGGGTGGGGAATGACAAGATGAGCAAAAACCAATTTTGGACCCGGCATGTCAGGCAACTTGCGTAGTTGATCCAGAACATACAGGATCCGCTCGCGGTGAACGAGTCGGGGATTATCAAGCTCAGCCTGCAGAAATTGCGGTAGGACCCTGGCTGCATCAGCAATAATCAACCCGGCGGATGTGTTGATCAACATCACTTCGAAATCACTGAGACCGCCGATGAGCTGTAAATTATGGATTACACCTGCGGAAGGGGATAAATAAAGGTCAGCATCTTCCCATTGGGTATATTTAAATCCGGTTTCAAAAGCAACTGTTTTATAGCCGAGTTGCTCGAATGTCTGGCGTACAAGGCTGTGTTGGATCAGATCCTGGAGGTCGACACGTGACGAATTGCCTGGAGAAAACTGCTCGCCCATTTCTTGTAAGTACTCCATGTTTAAGGAAGAAGACAAGGAGAGTTGAGTCTGGGAATAGTTGCTCTGGCTGCAATCTGCAACATAAAAACCCATGTCTTCCAATTGATTTAGAAAGGGGGTGTTATCAAAGAGATGATCCTCGAGCAGGGTATCATCTCTTGCGTAGGCATCGACAACAATGTAGTAAACATCAGGTATATTGCCATCAGGGGGTATTGCAAGCTCTTCTGTCAGGGCTGGTGATTCTGAATAAAGGACTGTCCTATTTGTGGACTCTAGCTCATATCTGGCAATATTGATCATTGGGATCACCAGGGCAACAACTCCTATCCAGTTCAGAAGGGAGTTTAGCGTGTATAAGCGATGCCGATTACGCACGATTGCATAAATTACGATCAAGGTCAGGAATACGGTGAATGGTGCAAGGTAGCGGTGGCGTCCCAGGTATAAGCCAGGCGAGAGGGTTGTTTCAAGGTAAGTGTAGATATGACCATATGAAAAGAACACGATCAGAATCAAACTTGTCACCACCGAGGTGGTTCTACGATCCTTGAAGAAAATGCGTAAGGATGAGTATAGGAGAAGGCAGGTGATTAGGCTGATCGCCAACGGGCGGAGTGCCACACCGATCTTGATCTCTTCAATGTTGTTGGCGAGGAGGGCGATTGTGGGGTAGATCGCGAAAAGGATCGGGTGTAGGATGGTTTCCCTCTTGGTGTCCGCCTGCATGGATTATCGCCTCTCCATCAGGTATATCCTGCGTTGAGAATCCTGGATTGTTTCAGATTTGTGGATGATAAAATTGCGGTTGAAAGCGGTCTCGAATTGCTCTTGAGTATAGTCCGAGAATATATCCTCCCTCACCAGCAGCAAACGCTGTACTTGAGGATCGCTCTTTGGCACGAACTCGATGATCAGATGTGAGGAGAGTTTTTGCAAGAAATTGGCTAAGTTATCTAGGGTTACATTGTTGCTGATAGACAGGTGGTGAACCAGTGCCAATGCCAGGATTGCATCTGCATTGGCTCGCTCAATGAGGGACAGGCGCTCTTGGTTTTGCCAGCCAATTGCCGGGCTTGGATTGGTCAGATTCTGGATGAGAGGCAAGATTTTAAGCTCTTGATGCTTTCGAACGTCAAGGTAGTTAAGCTCCACTGCCGCGGGATCGAAATCAAAAGCAACTATAAATGCGCCAGAATCACTTGCGATGCGGCTAAACATGCCCGTGTTCGCTCCCAGATCCCAAACAATCTGGGGATTGATTTGGGATAGATATTCTTTGACCAGTCGCTGTTTGTGTTCAAGACCGGCGATTGTATAGCTATGTTCTTCTTCATAATATGCAGCCCAACCCGGTCCGGATGGGGACCATTTCAATTTATTTGTAGATGCTTCGAGACTGTCAATTAACCCCCTTAGGGCTGTTTGGTTGACAGACCTGTTGGAGGCGGGTTTTGTGTTGGCATATTTTTTTTGGCTTGCTGCGTGTAGATGGATATGGAGCATTAGTGATGGCGTAAGCCGGGTTCGTAAGGGTAAGAGACGGCTGGCAAAGTCAAGTGGAATGCCGTCGATAAAGTTTGCCTGCAAAATAGCCAGGCGAGAATCCTGATAAGCAATCAAACTGAGAGGAGCCAAAAAATGCTGGCAAAACTGCCGGTAAGCAACCCAAGGCTTGCCATCCTGGTATCTTTCGAAAGAGAGCGTGTCTATTAATAGCGGTTTCCCGTGATGAAACTGAATATTATACGCGCTACTGTCCTTCAGCGACATCCCATAATCAAGTGCCAGCTTTTGTATCTTCAACGTAGCCAGGGCAGAATCTTTCAACTGGCTGAAACATATCTCGTATGGATATGCAATAAAATTTAGAAGATCAGGCTCAATAATCTTATACGCTAAATCTGGACGCGGTGCTTTTACCAATACTTCTTGGTGGGGGATAAGCAGCTGCTCCTCAACCAATTTTGCGTACAAGCCCGACTCGATGAGGTGGAGGTAATCATTCTGGTACGAATGGTTAATCTGGCGGTAGATCCGGTTCTCTAATTTGAAAATAAATCCGGATGGATCCCGAAACGACGCTCCCAAAGGCAAAGTTGAATCTTGACGAATTTCCAGGGTCATTCTTCGCCGTCTTTAGGATTCTTGGAAAAGAATTTCTGGAAATAGGCGGTTATCCGCTTCCAATATGTTTTCACGATGAACGCTCCTCCCACTAAGGAAGCGATGATTAATTGGAAAATAAAACTACCAGAACCCGGATCGAGATAAGCCGTATTTTTGTCCGGTGATGCTGAGAGGATTTGGGTGGCTATAAAAAGAAATTTGATAAACATCAACGGTTCCAATCTTAATCTCCCATAAGCAATTTATTCATGATGAGCATCCAAAATATATGTATGTAGAAATGCGTTTTATAACTGCATATTGAAATTTAATATCTTATCAATCACCTTATCTTGATCGTCGTGACTAAGACTAGTATAGAATGGCAATCTGAGAAGACGCTCACTGATCTGTTCTGTAACTGGGCAGTCACCAATTTTCCCACCAAAGCGAACACCCATTCTTGACGTATGGAGAGGAGTATAGTGAAACACGCTTAGGATACCATTTTTTGCCAGATGCTCAATCATTGATTTGCGATACTCTAGACTTGGGAAGATAAGATAAAACATATGATACGATTGATCACAATAATCCGGAACAAAAGGTAATTGTATCAAGTTCTCTTCTGCCCAGGAGTACAAGTGCTGGTAGTAATAGTCCCAGATTATGCGGCGTTTGTGTTGAATCTCATGCCGAGCCTCTAATTGAGCAAGGAGAAATGCTGCCAAAATGTCTGATGGCAGATAACTCGAGCCGATATCCACCCAGGAATACTTATCAATCTGACCTCGGAAATACCGGCTGCGATCTGTTCCCTTCTCACGAATAATTTCTGCCCGTTCTACAAGATCTGGACGGTTGACAATCAAAGCGCCGCCTTCTCCGCAGGTGATATTCTTTGTTTCGTGGAAGCTCTGAGTAGCCAGGCTACCAAAAGTTCCCAGGAACTTACCTTGATATCTACCAAATAATCCATGAGCATTATCTTCTATCACTGAAATCTGGTATGAGTTGACAATTTCAAGTATCTTATCCATTTCACAACCGACACCAGCATAATGTACTGGGACTATTGCTTTTGTTTGCGGTGTGATAATGCTCTCCAATAGATTTTCATTGAGATTTAATGTATCAGATCGAATATCGATAAATTTTGGTTTTGCACCGCGCAACACGAACGCATTTACCGTCGATACGAAGGTGAACGATGGAATAATCACCTCATCGCCGGGTTGAATATTTATTAATATTGCTGCCAATTCCAGAGCGTGAGTACAGGAAGTGGTTAAAAGCACTTTGTGGACACCAAGCAAATTCTCGAGCAAGGAGTGGCATTGGTGAGTGAATGGCCCTTCACCAGAAATATGGCTATTGGCAATTGCTGTTGCCATATAATCATTTTCCAGGCCACTAATATACGCTTTGTTAAATGGTATTAAATATTTACTCATGACTCTTCTATAGACAACCTTTGAACCATTTGTGATACCAGAGTTTTATCGAATGTATCGAAAATCCATTTCTATCATATAGCTTATGACCTAGAATATTTGCACCCTGAGTAACAACAAAAATCCTGTTTACACCTTGATTATAGAACCACTCTCGTGCACATTCGATCAGTGATTTACCAACACCTTGGCCGCGCGCCTGTTCACTAACCCCAACCAACCCGATATCACCTTCAAACCGGTTCTGGCGGACGTGGCAGGTGATAAAACCTTGGGGTAAGCCCTTGATTTCTGCAACAAGGACATGATCTGCATACCCTTCACAACTATTCTTGATCCATACGTCATATAATTCGTCACATTTTTCTTGCGGAAAACATGGATCAGAATAAAAACGTGACTGGGTGAAGCTCTTTCTTGCGATCTTGCGCAGATCTGGAATATCCGAAAGGTAGACTGGACGGATGAGATAAGGAGCTACTGGCTGGTTGAAATCCTCCGTTGGCTGAAATTGGTATTGCCTTGTCACGCGAACATCAACCAGGTGAAATTGATTATCTTCGGCTGTCCGGATTGCCTCAATATAGTTTGGGTCAGCAAGGTAATATAAGCAATCGATGTCACTTTGATTGCACCACTGGATAATCTCGATTAAGGACTCTTGGTCCAGGCGATTTGCCTCTACCTGGGCAATACGTTCGCCAAAGAAATCCGAGTCCCAGGGTAGATACCTGCATAGTTCACTCATGTACTGCCGTCCGATTCGTGAATAGCTGTTTGCATGACTTCACTCACCATATAAGGTGGGCGATCTAATAGTCGAAAGTGCATGCGAGCCAGGTATTCTCCAATGATACCCAATGCAAATAGCTGCACGCCTGAGAAAATTGCAATAGTGGAAGCCAAGAATGGAAATCCGGGTACGCTGCCTCCCTGGATGAGATACCTGCCGACGACATATAATAATACAATCAATCCGAATATGGCAAAAGTAAAGCCTGCCCAGCTGGCAATCTGAAGCGGAATGATGCTAAACCCGGTGATCATGTTCATTGCATGAACGATTAATTTACGAAAAGTGTAGTTCGACTGACCTGCCAGGCGGAGGTCATGGCGAACTGAAACAGCGCAGAACCGCGATGCACCCCAGGTAAGCAAGACATCGATCGATACATAAGAGTTGTTGTAATTCGCGAATGAGTCTCGGATGCAAGTGTAGAACGCGCGAAATGCGCTCACATGACGGGCAGTCTCTGCCCCCATGGTGCTTTGTAAAGCAAGTTTGGTGACTTGCGAGGCAAGAACACGCCATACAGTGTGCTTCTCTTGCAGAGGTGTACCATAGACAACCTCGTATCCTTCTTTCAGTCTGACGATTAATTTTCCAATCTCCTGTGGGGGGTGCTGCAAATCATCATCCATCGTTACAGTGATCGGGTATTGAGCTGCTCGAATACCACACAACAATGCGTTATGCTGACCATAGTTTCGCATCAAGTTGAAAGCCCTGATTCGCGAATGGCTTTTAGCTAAGTTTGAGATAATTTCCCAACTTGCATCGCGGCTACCGTCGTTGACTAAGATGATTTCATAATTTGCGAAGAGCGATGGCAACTCCCGTTCAAGCTGGTTAATCAGTTCTTCCAGGGTGGGTTCACCAAAATATACCGGAATAACCACGGAACAATCCATATTCATCCCATCTTTCGAGAATTGGTTTATGGCATTAGGCACGTCAATTGTTTCTGAGCTGTCGACCAGGCATTTTGGAAATCTGTATCATCTGGCGACTGATTGCTAGCTATTCGATTCCACGAATCACACAGCATGCGATCCATACGCTCACTCAGCGCTAAGGCTTGACCAGTCAGTTCTAATGCTTCAGACCAGCGCCCGGTATGAGCATATCCATCGATGAAAGTAACCAACTCAGGAGCATTGACTTCGTAGAGAGTCTCTCCGAGCTGCATGGCTTGATCTGCCAGCGATGCAACTTGTTCCCAGTCTCCAATCTGTCTTGCCAGATCGGCTTTCTCAAAATAATAGCACCAATCCGGAGGAGGTTCCTCACCAAATATTATCAGTGGGGGACGAGCTGGATGGTCCGGATCAGGCTGGATAAGATCCAGCCTGGAAAGCGACATCATGTCTGAGATGTAATTCGGCTTTTGCGGCATGCGTTTATCAGTCTGTGGATCGACGATTTTCAAGCATCCTGG
>JBFYSV010000195.1:0-11966 GCA_041301185.1 Anaerolineae bacterium | reverse complement strand
GATCCGCCTTCGGTCTGCGCCCCAACCGAGGCACCGTTCGAGCCATGAACATGGATCTTTCCGTAGAAACCCGGCTTTTGCGAGTTGCTCACCAGGATCTGACCCAGCCCGCCATTTTGGAAGCGGACTACGGCAATCGCAGTATCTTCCACTTCGATATAGGGATGGTTGAGATTATCCCAATAGCCAAATAGCTCGTCGATAGGTCCCATCAGCCACTGGAACACATCCAATTGATGCACGGTCTGGTTGACCAGCACACCGCCACCCTCGCTGCCCCACTTTCCACGCCAGGCATCCATCTGGTAGTAATCTTCACTGCGCCAGCCCATGACCGTCAGGGTTGCCAGGACCGGCACCCCGATTTTCCCTTGATCGATTGCCTGGCTCATACGCACAACTGGCTGGTAAAGCCGGCGCTGGCTGATCACCCCCAGGCGAACACCGTTCTGGCGGCACGCCAGGATGCTGCGGTCGCAACCCTGCAAATCCGGAGCCAGGGGCTTTTCGGTGAGCACGTGCGCCCCTTTACCTGCCGCTGCAACAATCGATTCGGCATGCACCGGGTGCGGGGTGCAAACAGAAACCATGCCGGCATCAGTCTCCTCCAGCATGGCCTCAAAGTTGGTGTACGGCTGGACGCCATACTGGGCTGCAAAATCTGCCGCCCGCTGAGCATCCTGGTCGCATACGGCGGAAAATTCCGATTGGGGCAGAGTCTTTAAAGCCTGGGCATGGGTATGACCAACCTTACCACAACCGACCAGGGCTGTGCGAACTGGTTTTCGGATATGATCAGGCATGATGATGAATTCATCTTTCTTTGATTGGGATTTTAGATTTTCGAAAATTACATCAAAGCGTGCGCAGCTTTACACCCGATTTTAGCCCATCTCCTCACCCGCCTCAGGTGCGGTGCCCAACCCCAATACCTCGCGGGTGCTGCGCATGAACATTCGCTGATACATAATCGCCATCTGCTCCGGCGGGTACGGTAGATCTTCTTCCAGCCACCAGGTAATCAAGCCAATCCATGCCCCTGCCAGGCTGTTCAAGAACACGTCCAAAGGCACCTGCGGATTCAATACAACATGATTGCGAGTGACGAAATGCTGGATTAGATCCGCGATTGCCTGGGAGAGAATTTGACGGACGCGCCGCACGGCAGCGTAGGTCCCTTCTCCGCGCAACACCACCCGGTAGAGGTCAGCGTTCTGCTCAACGTGCTGGAATGCAAGGGAAATGATTGGTAAAAGTAGCTCGCCGGTCGCGGTCTGACTGCGTAGTTTCAGGCTTTCCAGCGGGTATTGAGCAAGCCGTTCCATCAGTCCATCCACCAGGCTGCGCACTGCCTGCATCAGCAAATCTTCCTTGTCATGGTAATGCAGGTAGAACGTGGTCCGGCCCAGATCTGCCCGGTTCGTGATTTCCTCGACTGTAACCGAGTCGTATCCTTTTTCAAGAATCAAGGCAAACAGCGCATCCTGGAGGTTGCGGCGAGTACGGCTAACACGGCGGTCGATTTTTTGGTTTTGGATAATGGGCATTATGAGTATTTTGTGAAGAATGGCGTTTTGAGGTTGACTACCAGCCAGATCATACTATAATTCCTGAACATTGTGTTTAGAAATAAATGAGATGTTTATTATAGCATAGTATTGGCTTTATGTTAAATACCGCAAGTTCCACTAACCCCACCTTGCCAGCCGCGCGACAAGGCCTCTCCATGCAACCGCCAGCCCTGCCCTGCCCGGACAGCTGCCAGGGAGAGCCGTTGATCCGTTTGCGCCAGGTAACCAAGAAATACCGCACCAGCGCCGGCGAATTTACCGCCTTGAGCGATATCGATCTGGACGTTCATCCTGGCGAATACCTGGGGATTTACGGCAAATCTGGGGCGGGCAAAACCACCCTGATCAACATGCTTACCGGTGTAGACCATACCAGTAGCGGCGAGGTATGGATGGATAATATTTCCATCCATCGCCTGGATGAAAGCCAGCTGGCTCTCTGGCGTGGTCGCAACCTGGGGATCATCTACCAGTCTTTTTACCTGATGCCGACGCTGTCCCTGCTTCATAACGTCATGCTGCCGATGGACATTTGCGGGCTGTACCGGCGCGGCGAGAGCGAGGAGCGCGCCCTGGAGCTGCTGCGGATGGTTGAATTGGAAGACCATGCTCACAAGCTCCCCTCAGCAATCTCCGGCGGGCAACAACAGCGGGTTGCCATCGCCCGTGCCCTGGCAAACGACCCGCCGATTATCGTGGCAGATGAGCCGACCGGTCGCCTGGACTCCGTGACAGCCGAGACGATCTTCCAAATATTCAACCATTTGATCCAAGAAAGCAAGACGATCTTGATGGTCACCCACGATCATTCCCTGCTGGAGCGGGTAAGCCGCACTCTGCGCCTGGTAGATGGGCAAATAGCCGATCCCGTTCTGGCAAACTGAAGTCCCTATGCTCGCCGAAAATCCAAGCTCCCAACAAAAACTGCATCTTTTGCCGCCTGATCGCTGCCGGGACGAGGCGCTGATCGAGATGCGGGACATTGTAAAGACATTCAAGACCCCCGATGCTGAGTTCACCGCCCTGAAGGGTGTCACCGCCTGTTTCTTCAAGGGGGAGTTCGTCAGCATCGTGGGTAAATCCGGCAGCGGGAAGTCTACCCTGGCGAACATGCTGACCGGCATCGACCACCCCACGTCGGGCAGCGTGCGCGTGGAAAATACCCATATCCACAAGCTGAGTGAGAACGAGATGTCTCGCTGGCGAGGCAAGAACCTGGGTATCGTCTTCCAGTTTTTCCAGCTCATGCCTATCCTTACTTTGCTGGAAAATGTCATGCTGCCAATGGCATTTTGCAACAATTGCGGGGCAGTAGAACGCGAAAAGCGCGCCATGATGCTACTCGACCTGGTCGGTTTAGCAAACATGGCGGATAAGCTCCCAGCCGCTGTCTCCGGGGGCCAGCAGCAGAGCGCAGCCATCGCTCGCGCCCTGGCCAATGACCCACCCATCCTGATTGCAGATGAGCCCACCGGCAACCTTGACTCGCGCTCCGCAGATGAAGTATTCGATATCTTCACCAATCTGGTAGAGGAAGGCAAGACAATCCTGATGGTCACCCATGATCCCGGCCTGGCTCAGCGCACCCACCGGACTTTACTCCTCTCGGATGGCGAGCTGATCAACCCGTGGGTGGCGCAGGCTTTACCGGACCTATCTCACAGCCATATGCTCTGGCTTACCCACCGGTTGAAAGCCCAGACCTTGCCGGCGGGCGTTTCCCTACCTGCTCCCGCATTGTTCCTTGTCACGGCTGGTAACCTGGAGATCAACAACCATCATAGCGATAATGGATTTGGGAAGATGGCCGTCCGTCCCGGTCAGGCATCTGGCGGTGCTCTACATCGTCTGAATGGGAATAGCCAGCTGGGCTGGCAGGTTAGCACAGGATCGCCGGTTGAGATCCTTACCCTGGATGACACTGATTTGCAGAGCTGGCTTGAAAACGACTCGGCTGTAAGCCACTCTCTGGCAAAGGATATCCTGCTGCCTGGAGTGAAGGTGATTGATGTTGCTGGCCAAGAGCATGCAGCGGCAGGCGATAATTTCCAGGAGGAGAGCCGCTAATGGCGAGGCCGCGGACCCAAAAGGTTTTCTCGGATTTGTGGGGCAACCCACAGCGCTCGCTGCTGGTTCTGGCTTCTATTGTAGTCGGCTTATTTGCCATCGGCGTGGTAGGCACAATTTACGTGATCGGCCCGCAAGACATGAGGGTCAGCTATGCCGCCACCAACCCCGCCAACCTGACTGTCCTGGCGACTCCCTTCGACCGCTGCCTGGTCAATCATATTGAGGAAATGCCCGGTGTGCGCCAGGCTGAAGGGGCGCGCACCTTCTCCACCCGGCTGGAATCTGAGCCTGGCAAGTGGATCGCCATCGACATGAAAGCCCTCAAGGATCCTGGGCAGATGGAGATTAACCAGGTGCGCCTGGTGGAGGGGGTCTGGCCTCCAGGCGAGCGGGAGATCGTCGTCGACCAATACCGGCTGGAGGACACGAATGCTCAAATAGGAGATCTGTTAACCCTGGAGCTTCCGTCCGGAAAAACCCGCCAGCTCAAGCTGGTGGGGGTAGTGCAGGATCTGAGCATCGGCGCCAATGGCGATCCAGGCGGCTTCTTCAATTCCCCGGTGCTGGGCTATATCACGCAGGACAGCCTGGAATGGCTTGAGCAGCCGCTGCCCAAGCAGTACAACCAGCTGTTCGTGACCCTGGAGGGCGACACAGAGAATCCCGCCACCCTCGAAGCAGCTGCCCAGGCTGTTCGCGAAGAGGTGAAGCATTGCGATGTTGAGATCATCAGCATGGTCCAACGCAGCTCCACCGAACACCCCAACCTGTACCTCGTCCAGGCGATCCTGGCGGTGCTGGTCGTGATCGGTCTGCTGGTATCTTTTCTGAGCGGCTTTCTGATCGCCAATACCCTGCAGGCAATTATGAACCAGCAAATGCAACAGATCGGTATCCTGAAAACTGTAGGGGCGCGTCGTTTGCAAATCGCCGGTATCTACCTGCTTCTCAGCTTAATGTTTGGTGTGCTGGCTTACCTGGTGGCTCTACCTCTCTCCTTGCTGGTAGGTTTTCAAATCGTCGATTACCTCACCGTTCAGATCAACTACGTTTTTTATGGTCCCCGGGTAGTTCTACCGGTTGTTGTCCTGCTGGCAGTGATCGCCGTGCTCATGCCTCAGCTTTCTGCCCTACTGCCGGTGCGCCAGGGCACTCGCATCAGCGTCCAGGAAGCACTGAGCGGGTACAGCCAGAGCCATCCCCCGGAGCGAGGCTGGCTGGATCACCAGATCAGCCGCCTGCGCAACTATTCTTTGTTGCTGGTTGTATCCCTGCGCAACACATTCCGCCGGAAAGGTCGCCTGCTGCTCACCCTGGTCACTCTGACCCTGGGCGGAGCAGTATTCATCGCCACCTTCAATGTTCGTATCTCTCTGGTGCAGTACGTCGACCAGATCATCCAGTATTTCCTGGCAGACGTAAATATCACCCTGGATCGATCCTATCATATTCAAGAGATCGAAGAAAAAATCGAAGAAGTGCCCGGCATCTCCATGGTGGAGGGCTGGATGTTCGCCCGCACCGAGCTGATTATGGATGATGGATCGATCGGCGAAAGCGTTTCCCTGCTCGCACCACCTGCCTCTAGCCCCTTGATCGAGCCCATCCTGGTAGATGGGCGCTGGATACAACCGGGCGACCGCAATGCGATTGCCCTGAGCGAGTTATTTTTGGAAAAATTCCCCGACCTCGACGTGGGGGATACAATTCGCCTGCGCGTCAACGGTAAAGAGACAGACTGGGTAGTGGTCGGTTTCTTCCAGATGGGCGGCAAGGTGAGCGGTTATTCGGCCTACACCAGCTACGAGTATCTATCCGAGCTGGTACACCAAACCGGGCGGGCAATGGGATACCGGGTGGTCTCCCAGCAAACAGATATGACCCTGGAACAGCAAAATGCCCTGGGGAAAGCAATCGAAACCCATTTGGGGCAATCCGGCATCCAGGTGATAGACATCAGCACCGGGAAATCTTTGACGCAAAAAGCCAGTGACGGTTTTACAATTCTGACCGCGATATTACTCTTCCTGGCCTTGCTAACTGCAATGGTTGGGTCTATCGGTCTTGCCGGGACGATGAGCCTGAACGTCATGGAACGTACCCGGGAGATCGGCATCTTGCGCGCGATTGGCGCTACCGACTTGTCTCTCATGCGGATGGTATTGGTAGAGGGCGCCCTGATCGGTATTATCAGCTGGCTAATGGCATCTGCCGCTGCCTTTCCCATCAGCGAGATCATGTCCGATAGTATCACGCTGGCATTGTTTGGCAGTCCGGCAAACTTTGCCTTCACCCCGACCGGTTTCATCGTCTGGCTGGTGATCGTTCTCATCCTGGCTGTGCTGGCGAGTGTCTTGCCTGCACGCAGCGCCACCCGGCTGACAATCCGGGAAGTATTATCCTACGAATAAGTATGCATACAATAAATGGTAAAAACATGAAACCAAAACAATTTCTACTTTTCATCCCAATCTTGTTACTCCTGGCAGGCTGCCAGATCAACACCCAGGCCGCCCAGGAACCCACCCAAATCCCGGTCGTAACTGGCGATAGTAATGTGTCCGTAGAAGGCAAGCTGGTTCCGGTGCAGCATGTCCAGCTCAGCTTCAACCTGCCAGGTGTCATATCGGAAGTCCTGGTCGAAGAGGGTCAGGAGATCGAGCAAGGGCAGGTGATCGCCCGGCTGGATCAGCGCCCGCGCCTGGCATCGGCAGTCGCGGCCGCAGAGGTGGAGGTGATCAACGCCCAGCAAGCTCTGAAAGATCTCCAAGACACCTCGGATGTGAACACCGCTGCAGCCCAGCAGAAGGTCGCCGCAGCGCGGGACGCCGTGCGCTATGCAGAGCGTTACCTGAACAATCTAAATGCCGGAAGCCGGGGGACCGATGTTGATAAAGCTCAGGCCAACGTGGTGTTGCTCAAAGACAGGTTAGATACAGCCCGTGAGGACTACAAACCCTACGAAAAAAAGGACGAAGACAATATCACTCGCGCTGCTTACCTCTCCCGCCTGGCAGACGCCCAGCGCAAATATGATGATGCCGTCCTACTGCTCAATAATCTGCAGGGCAATCCCAGCGATATCGACTGGGCTATTGCAGAGGCTAACTTATCCCTAACCCAGGCGCAGCTTGCCCTGGCAGAAGACGAGTATCAGGATGTCGTTGATGGACCCGATCCAGATGCATTACAAGCCGCGGAAGCGCGATTGAAAGCCACCGAAGCGGGGTTAGTAGCAGCTCAGGCAACCCTGGCGGATTCGGAACTGGTCGCCCCATTCTCTGGCACCCTGGTGCGCCTGGATCTGAAGCAGGGTGAGCAGGCCATCCCAGGCAAGCTGGCAGCAGTCCTAGCCGATCTTTCTGGATGGGTTGTGGAAACCGATGATCTCAATGAGATGGAAGTGCCCGTTATTTACGATGGGCAAACCGCTACTGTGGTTCCAGATGCTCTCCAGGAGCTGGAACTGGATGGGCATGTGACATCCATCAGCCAGCTCTACGAAGAGAAGCTTGGGGATGTCACCTTCACCACACGCATCGCCTTAGATGAAAATGATCCCCGCCTGCGTTGGGGTATGACGGTCAAAGTTCAATTCCAAAAGGAATAACCCGACTTGCCAGCTTTGAAATCTCTCACAAACAGGCAGCAGGCAGCCCAATTAGCTGCGCTTGCCCTGGTAGGGGTGGCTTGCCTGCTACTGGCAGGCTGCCAGCCAGCACCCTTCTCTCAAGCTGGCGTCCAGGTCAGCCTGGCCGCTCAGCCTGAGCTGGAAGGATTCCAGGTAAAGGGCAAGCTGGTGCCGCGCCAGCACACTACCCTTTCTTTATCGGAAGGCGTTCGCGCAGTACAGGTGCTGGTAGAAGAGGGCCAGCAAGTAAAAGCTGGAGATGTTCTGGTTCGCCTGGATGGGTACGAGCAGAACGCCGCCCGGCTGGCAGCCACCGAGCTGGAGCTAGTATTAGCCCGCCAGGAATTAGATGATCTAAACAGTGAAGCGGGACTTAAACTGACCGAGACGGAGCTTTCCCTGGCGGAAGCGATCAAAGAACAGGCTTTGGCGCAGGATCTCTTCGAGAGCATCTCCCGCCCTACCCCACAATCGCAAATCGACCAGGTGTATGCCAACCTGCTCCTGGCTGAGCGCCAGCTTACGGATGCCCAGGATGACCTGGAGAAGGCGCAAAGAATCTTCGCCAATAAAAAACACATCATTTGGCGGTTCACGAACAAGCACGACTTCAAGCTGCGCCTCACCCTGCTGGAACAACAGGTGGCTATCCAGGAACGCCGCTACCAGGATGCCAGCCAAAAATATTCAGACCTGGTTGCCGGTAAAGATCCAATCGACCTGGCGCTGGCAGAAGCCCGCCTGGCGACAGCCAACGCCAACCTGCAACGCTTGCAGCGCGAGCACAAGGATTTGTCCAAGGGTCCTGATCCGGACGCCTTGCAAGCCGCCCAGGCACGCCTGCAAGCTGCCCTGGTGCAACAGGAGGCGGATCGCATCGCCCGCAGCAACTCTGAGCTGCTGGCACCGATCGATGGGACGGTCATTGATCTCACCGCCAGGCAAGACCAATGGATCCCCGCTGGGGCCCCGATCGCCGTGCTGGCAAACCTGGATGAATGGGTGGTGGAAACCGAAGACCTGGATGAGCTGCTTGTTGCAACCATCTCCCCTGGTCAGCCGGTTGAGGTTCGCCTGGACGCCATCCCGGAGTTATCCCTGGATGGGCAAGTTGGAACGATTGACCTGCTCTATACCGAGGACGACGAAGAAATCTTCTATACCGCCAAGATTCACACAGCCAAGAATGATCCCCGCCTGCGCTGGGGGATGACGGCGCGCCTGGAGTTCAACCCGGCAGGGCAACCCGAATAATCTCGGCTGCCCTGCCCGCCTGCCCCACTTAGACCGGCACCCGGATCGCCCCTTCGGGCCGGATCAGGACAAGATGCCCGGAACCATGCCCAAAAATACGCTCGATCTGCTCCAGATAAGCTTTCAGTAGATCATTGGGCACAAACACCTGGATGGTACCGGCAAAACCTCCACCGTGAACCCGCCAGGCGCCGCGGCCTTTGAGCAATGCTTTGCTGACCATTAAGGCAATTGAAATCCCTTGCCGGTGTAGTGATTTCGGCGAGTAGCAATTCTGGCAATAAAGCCAGGAGCTCTCCCCCGACTCGATAACCAGCTGCAAGAAACGCTCAAATTGGTTCGCTTCCAGGGCGCGAACCTGGTCAACCACCCGCTGGTCATCGCCGTAGAAATGAATCGCACGCAAGATAGCCCGGTCACTGACCCGCTCGCGCAGGTAATGGACATTCTCCAGCACCTTTTGCATGGAGAACTCCCGTAAAACCTGCCCGCCTAACGCCCTGGCAACCGATTTCATCTCGTACTCCAGGGCTTCGTATTCATCGTTTAAGTCGGCATGATCGCCGGCGGTATCAACGATTACCATGCTATACCCGCTGGTTGCAAAATCGTAATCTAGCTTACGTACTACCGGATGATTAAAATCCATGAAGTCAATCGTGACAAATCCCCCGACCGCGCAGGTGGTTTGATCCATTAAACCGCATGGCTTGCCAAAATACTGGTTCTCTGCATACTGGCTGATTTGGGCTACCAGAACAGGGTCAAGCCTACCATCGTTAAATAGATGGTTGAGTATCGTTGCAATCAGCACCTCGTAAGCCGCTGAGGAGCTTAAGCCTGAGCCTTTCGGCACCATGCTGGTAGCTACGGCATCAAATCCGCCAACAGACAGGCCCAGTTGTTGAAAGCGGGCAAACACGCCACGTACCAGGGAGGTGGCAGAGTACTTCTCTTCTTCCACCACACCGGTTTGATGGATATTGACAATCGCCGGTGAGTATCCTTCTGAATGCACGACGATCAAATCACTATTGTTGCGAGCTACCGCAGCGATAATGTCCAGGTCAACCGCCGCTGCCAGGATCCTCCCCGCATTATGGTCGGTATGGTTGCCTCCCACCTCGCTCCTGCCCGGGGAGCTAAAAATATCCATATCCGTATGCTGGGGAAAAGCAATTGCAAACCCTTTCAACAGGGACTGATAACGCTTTGTCTGGCTTGCCAGCGCCTCAGGCGAGTTGCCATACAGGTGCGCCAGATAAGATTTGCCCTCGCTAGATTCCAGGTAATCGCTGAGCTGTTTCGGTGTCGGCATTCGTACTTCCTTTCAGCGTGTCGCCAGGTCAATGATGCAGTCTGCCATATAATCGATCGCCTCCTCAGTCAAGCGGGGATGAATGGGTAGGGTGACATGCCGGGAAACTATCTCTTCCGCCACGGGGCACTCACCTGTGGCGTGACCCTGGGCAATATAAGGCTCAGAGAGATGGATGAGCATATAATGCGACCAGGCTTTGACGCCCTTTTGGGTGTAGAGCTCCCACATGAAATCCGGCTTGCTCAGCGGGAAATCCTTCTCAAGCTGGATCATATAAATATGGAAGACATGTTTTCCCTTGGGGTCCACGTATGGCAGGGATAGACCTTTTACCCCATGCAACCTGTTTGTCAGCCGGTCGGCCAGCTCGATCCGCCTGCGATTGTGCCGCTCCAGCTTATGGAGCTGCTCGATACCGACTGCCGCCTGCGCATCCGTCATGCGGTAGTTGAAACCAATGTCATCGAAGTACAGTTTCCAGTATTCCTTGCCCATCGGATATTTCTCCTCGTCGATCGGCAAGTACTTGCTGCTGCCCCCGTATGTCCGGCAGCACAGCGAGCGATAAGACAGCACGCTCTCGTAGAAATCCTGGTTGTTGGTGGTCACCAAGCCGCCCTCCCCCAGGGTGGACATGTTCTTCTGCTGGTGAAAGCTGAAGACGCCCATGTCGCCCAGCGCACCGGATTTCACCCGCAGGTATTCACCACCAGGGTTGTGGGCGCAATCCTCAATGACCGCAATCCCATGCCGCCCGGCGATCTCGCAGATTTTATCCATCTCGCAGCATTGCCCAAACAAGTGGACCGGGACAATCGCCTTGGTTTTGGGGGTGATCAGCGCTTCCAGTTTGTGTGGATCGAGATTCAGGGTGCGCGGGTCAACATCGCAAAATACGATTTTCGCCCCCAGGGCAGAGAACGCCATCGCGGTAGCTATCCAGGTCAGGGGCGTGGTGATCACCTCATCGCCCGGTCCTACACCGGCAGCGATGCCTGCCAGGGTCAGCCCGGTGGTGGCTGAGGTGACTGCCAGGGCGTATTTTGTCCCGCAATACGCAGCAAACTCCGTCTCAAATTGCTTCACTTTCTTGCCACAAGATGGCGCTAGGTCTTGCAAAACTTCAAGCATAGCTATCGCCTCTTCATACCCGTAGGATGATCCATTCGCGATTTCAAGGTCGTGTACGATTTTAGGTTTAATCACAGTGCCTTTTCTCCATATTCGTGAAATGGGATCTTTTACAGAACCGCTTTGTGTATTGTTTCTTCAAGAGTCAATAAGCGTGTTTTTAGCACTTGCCGGGCTTTAGAGACATCCAGCACGCCCTTTTTATGGCGAGGCGCCCTGCCTGCCAGCACTTGCTGCTCTGCCTGCGGCTTGACGAGATCTTGGGAATAGTCCATCTCTTGCGCCAGCCGCCGCGTCAGGCTATAGCGGTCAATGCTCTGGGTGCACCCGATATGCAGCAAGCCGGCAAAACGACTGCTCGCCAACTCCAGGACGCATGCACTCAGGGTATGCACATCCACCGGGGTGCGAATTTCGTCTACCGGGCAGATCACTTCTTTTCCCGCCTGCAGCTTATCCTTCAAACCAGCCAGGAACGAATTGCCTACCGTTCGCGGCAAGCCAAGCACCAGGGAGATTCGGATCACCGCTGCCTCGGGGTGAGCGGAAAGGACAGCCTGCTCCGCGTCTGCCTTGGTGATTCCGTAGAAGTTCACCGGGTTGGGAAGATCGTCCTCCGTAAAGGGTCCATGCACGCCATCGAAAATCGCGTCCGACGAGAAGAAGACGTGGGCGTTGCCTGATCTGGCACAATTTTTGGCTATCCACCGAGCTCCATCCACGTTAATTTTCCGGGCCAACTCCCTGTCGCGTTCTACCCGGTCGATGTCTGCCAGGGCAGCCACATTCACGACGGCGTCTGGTTGGGTTTCCTCGAACGCTTGCCAAATTTGATCGGGCTGGGTGATATCCACCCTGATCCATTTCGCACCATCAACGCGAGGTTGGGGTTCCAGGTCGGCAACCACCACCTGCCAGCCCTGTTCCAGGGCGAACTTTGCCAGGTTCCCACCCACGAAGCCATTGCCACCGAAGACGAGCAGCTTAT
>JBFYSV010000194.1:0-46175 GCA_041301185.1 Anaerolineae bacterium | reverse complement strand
AACCTTGCTAATGGCTGTTGCTTGGATTACTGGATGGACGCCAATAAATTATCCGCTTTCTTACCGGCGAAACCCTCCAGACCGAGCAGGTCATCTCGTTTCAATGTGTACAAATCTGCTACATCCTGTACCAGATCCGCTTCGATTAGCTGCTCGACGATCTTGATTCCCAGACCGACAATATCCATCGCGCCGCGGGAAACAAAATGCTCCACATTGCGGATAAGCTGAGCCGGACAGGCTGCATTAACACAATACCAGGCTACCTCACCGGCAAAATGCTCCACCAGAGTCCGGCATACCGGGCAAGTTTGGGGAGGTTCAAAGACGGTTTCCTCTCCAGTGCGAAGATCAGTGATAGGACCAATGACATAAGGGATAACATCACCAGCCCGCTTGACTGCCACCCGGTCGCCTATCCGAATGTCTTTTTCGGCAATGTAATCAAAATTATGCAGGGTGGCTTGTTTAACAATAACTCCCCCGATATTCACTGCCTCCAAAACCGCATAGGGTGTGAGCACGCCGGTACGGCCAACATTCACCCCAATCTCCAACAAGCGGGTTGTCACCTCTCGAGCAGGGAATTTATACGCGAGAGCTCCCCGCGGATCTTTACCCACATATCCCAGGTCGGCTGCCAGATCTAAATGATTAATTTTAATGACGGCTCCATCGATCTCAAACGGGAGCTCGTCCCTCATCTCTGCCAGGCGATCGTAGGCAGCTAATGCGGTCTCCAGATCGGGGCAGTAGATGCTTTCCAGGACGGGGAAACCCAGGCTGCGTAAAAATTCAAGCGTCGCGCTTTCAGTAGGCAACGGCGAGCCAGGTAAACCGTCTTGGGCGACAATCGTATAAGCGAGCAGTGCCAGCGGTCGGGTCGCAGTCAAGCCGGGATCGAGCTGGCGGAGTGAACCTGCCGCGGTATTGCGCGGATTCAAGTACGTCTTTTCTCCCGCATTCATCAAGCGCAGGTTGAGGTCATCAAAATCTTTTAGTCCTATATAGGCTTCGCCCCGCACGACCAGATTCGCAGGTGGTGGAGGGCCATCGGGTTGCACCGGGATTTTCAGAGGCAGCGAGCGAACGGTGCGCAAGTTCGCGGTGATATCCTCACCGACTTCACCATCCCCGCGGGTAGCGCCAAGGACAAAGACGCCATCCTGGTAATGTAAAACAACCGTGAGTCCGTCAATCTTTGGCTCAACCAAATAATCGGCCTGGGCTACTCGGTCGTCCAGTTTTAGAATTCTCTCATACCAGGCGCGCACGCCATCCTCATTGAAGGCGTTTCCCAGACTAAGGATAGGAGCCGGGTGGCGAACCTTGACAAACCGATCCAAAACGGCTGAACCGGCGCGCTGCGAGGGCGAGTCGGGGGTTATCCACTCCGGATGCCGGCTTTCGATCTGATTGAGCTCTCCAACAAGCTGGTCATACTCATAATCGCTGATCACCGGTTGGTCAAAAACATGATAGCGATAATTGTGATAATGGATTTGCTTGCGAAGCTCTTCGAGGCGTTGGCGATTTGGATCAGGGTTAATGGATCTGCTCATGCTTGGGTATTATAGCCGATTACTTTAAGATCAATTTATCGAAGATTTCAGACACTTGATGATTGGCTACCTTGTAAGACAGTGGTTGAGTTACGATTGGATACAGGCTCGCCCTGCACTGCAAAGTTAATGGCTGCAAGAAGCACCAGAGCAATCCAGACCAGATCGGCAAGCAGCAAGTGGACGATTTGCATCCAGACAGGAGCAAGGAGTAGAACGTTGAGAAAGCCCGCGCCCAACTGGACGGTAACCAGGATGGTTAATACTCGTGCGACGCGATGCAGTGCGGCATCCTTTGTTCGCAAGTTGATCACACCCGTAGCAAGAATCAGGTAAATACCAACCAGGATCGAGATTGTTGGATGCAATATCCGTAGCCGAACCAGGAAATGTGCGGTTGGAGAAAAATCCTGCCGGATTCCTTCTGCCAGGGATTGTACCGGAAATAGAGTATCGCCCAGGGCTGCCAGCGCTCCGCTCGCGCCGACGACCATCGTTGCCACCAGACCAATCCCGATCAGCCAGAGATCAAGGCCACGGTGGAAACGCACCGCCCTTCCCCCGGATGCCCAATAAGCAGTTATTGTTAAGGCAGCCAGGAGCAAAAACGTGTTCAGCAAGTGGATAACAATTGAGATAGCCCTGCCAACCGATGCATCGTTAGCAACGAGTTCCAGTAGGACCAGACCCGCACCAACCAGGGCTTCCGTTATGATGAAAAACAGGGAAAATGACACCCCAAGGCGGACTGGATGACCCTTGGAGTAAGCCCGGAAACCCCAAATAAACAGGACCACAACCAGGATGAGAGCCAGACCACTCATCAAGCGGTGGGTAAATTCAATGATAGTTTCGATTTGTGGCTGGTATGGAATCACCTCACCATTACAGAGAGGCCAATGACTGCCGCATCCTGCCCCTGAGCCGGTAGCCCGGACATAAGCCCCCCACAGGATCACCAGGAGGTTATACCCCAGGACGAACCAGGCAAATTTCCCAAAACGATTGATCCGCATTTTTTGTCCTCTAACTGTTGAGTAGCGTAAAAATTTTTTCGGGCATGATGTTAAACATCACCAAAAATCCGTTTGTTAATTATAATAGGTCAGAGCCAACAAGCAGGCCAACTCGATGGATGAACATTGCAATTGCCAGCCAAAGATCACAGATTGCCTCGATAATGGACTGGCTCAGGATAGCATTTTAAAAATACCCTTACCGCGGATCACAAAACGGAGGCAAAATCCGCATGTCTGAGCCGAAAATTGTTGTCTATGGAACGAATTGGTGCGGGGACTGCCTGCGAACTCGTTATTTCCTGGACAGGCACCATATTCCGTACACATTCATCAACATCGATAAAGATAAACAAGCTGAGCAATTCGTATTCCAGACAAATCATGGTATGCGAAGTGTCCCAACAATCGTGTTCGAGGACGAATCAATCCTTGTCGAGCCATCTACAACGATTCTAGCTATGAAACTGGATATTTCCACCTAGCGACTTATGGAAAAAATACTTGTCGTCGAAGATGAACCGTCATTGCAAGAGACTCTGGCGTATAACTTAAATCGTCAGGGGTATAGCGTTGAAACCATAGGAGATGGAATCGCAGCCCTGGAGGCAGCCAGGCGTTCCCAGCCAGATTTGATTGTTCTGGATATCATGTTGCCCGGGTTGGATGGGTTTGAAGTCTGCCGGATCATCCGCCAGGAAATGAATGTACCCATTCTGATGCTGACAGCTCGGGACGATGAGATTGACCGGGTTATCGGTTTGGAAATGGGGGCCGACGATTACCTGACCAAACCTTTCAGCATGCGGGAGTTCCTGGCAAGGGTCAAAGCCCATCTCAGGCGTGTGCGCTTGATCCGCGAAGAGATGGAAGGAACCAGCAAGGTGACGGTAGAAAAGCTAGTTTTTGATAATCTAACCCTCAACTTGACCCGGCGGGAAGTATTGCTGGAAAATCAGCCAATTGCACTGAAACCGAAGGAGTTTGAGCTGCTGCTTTATCTGGCGAATCACCGTAGCCAGGTCCTCTCACGCGATCTGATTTTAGAGAGAGTTTGGGGATGGGAATTTAGCGGGGGAAGTAGAACTGTTGACGTTCATGTTCGTTGGCTGAGAGAAAAAATCGAGTCTGACCCAGCCAACCCCAAACGCATTGTAACTGTGCGTGGAGCAGGCTACCGGTTTGAAGGTTGACCACCCACAAAACACCCATCTCTGATAGCCAGCAATAATAACCAGGACAGAACCACATTATGTTTCGCTCAATTCGGCTACGGATCGCCATCCCAGTAGCACTGCTGATCCTGATCGTCATCCTGGGCATGGGCATCTATCTATCAAATATTCTCCGCGGTCAATATCTCCAATCTCTCGAATCCCAGATGGCTTCGCAGGCGTTTCTAATCAGTGAGTTATTGGCGGAAAAATTGTCCAGTAACCCACAAACACCTCTCCTGGATGAGTTCGCAGCTGAACTCGCCGAAATGGCATCCGCACGCCTCACGATCATCACAACCGATGGCGTCGTGATTGGCGAATCATCTAAAGACAGCTCAGTGATGGAAAATCACCTCAATCGTCCAGAGGTCATTTCTGCTCTAAATATTGGATATGGTAGTGATACACGTTTTAGCCGCACCAGTGGGGTTAACACTTTCTATGTCAGTGTAAGATTCCCAAGATCTGGGGAGACGATGGGCGTAGTGCGCCTTGCCCGCCCCCTGGTGGATATTGAGACCGACATCGCTGAGTTACAAAGAGTGATCATGGGTATATCGCTGGTTGCAGCTACCATTGCGATCATTATTTTGGCAGTCATCGTCAATAAAACCACCCAACCTATCCGGCAGCTCACCGAAACGGCAATGAAATTCGCTCAGAGCCAACAACTCGATCGCCTGGAATCTGCTGAGGACGATGAGGGACGTCAGCTGGTTCAGGCATTTAATATTATGGCAATGCGGGTGAACAGCCAGACCAGCCTGGCAGAGGTTGAGCGCAATAAGTTGGCAGCTGTGCTGAAAGAAATGACCGATGGGGTGGTTATCATTGATGCTGAGGGGTACATCTCAATAGTGAACCAGGCGGCTGCCAAAATGTTTGCCTTAACACGGGAGAGAATGCTGGGGAAAACGGTGGCAGAAGGTTTTCGCCAGCATGTCCTGGTCGATTTGTGGACGCGTTGCGTCGAAACGCGCAGCACACAGATTACCCTCTTAGAGATTCCACTCAACAGGTTGTATTTACAGTGCATCGCAACCCCGTTGGGTGCTACGATGCCAGGCTACACGATGCTGTTGTTCCAAAACCTTACCCAACAGCGCTTTCTAGAAAACGTCCGGCGCGACTTTATCAGTAACCTCTCACACGAATTGCGCACGCCTCTCGCATCCCTCAAGGCATTAACTGAGACATTACAAGAAGGCGCGCTCGAGGACCCCCCTGCAGCGCACCGTTTCCTTCAGCGAATGGATGCTGAGGTGGACGCATTAAGCCAGATGGTTTCGGAGTTGCTCGAGCTAGCCAGAATCGAATCGGGGCGTGTTCCGCTTAACATGCAGCCGGTGTCGCCCAGCCTGGTGGTCAACAACGCCGTTGAACGGCTTAGATTACAGGCAGAACGAGCAAACCTGGAAATTATTCTTGAATGCGCTGACGATTTGCCGGAGATATTAGCAGACCCGCCCCGGCTGGAACAGGTGATCGTTAATCTATTGCATAATGCCATTAAATTTACTCCAACTGGAGGGTCAATCTTTCTTGCCGCTCGCCAGGAAGACACAAGTGTTCTGCAACACGCATCGCTAGGTGCAGAAGACATGCCTGCGAAAGATGTACTCGTATTTTCCGTCAGGGATACCGGCATAGGAATACAAAGCGACGATCTTCCAAGGATCTTTGAGCGATTCTACAAAGCCGATCGCGCTCGCTCCAGCGGTGGAACCGGTTTGGGCCTGGCAATCGCTCGCCATACGGTGGAGGCGCATGGAGGCGAGATCTGGGCGGAAAGTAAAGAAGGTCTGGGAAGCACCTTTTACTTCTACATACCCCTCGCATAAGTCAATAAGTTAAGTATTGCTCACTTGGTGGGAGTCCTGAGGTGCTTGTACTTTTATCGCAGCCCAAGCACCGTTTAGTGCTTTCTGGTCTAAAAAATCCTTATTCATTTACAATTTGATTGCACTACGTTAAAGATCGGTTTACCATTTGTTAATTCGTGCATGATAAGCTATGGTAACTATATTGTCAAAGGAGACTCAATAGCACAATGCACATATTAGTAACCAACGATGATGGCGTTACTGCGCCCGGTTTACTGGCACTTGCGCAAGCGATGCGGGAGATTGCCACGGTAAGCATCCTGGCTCCAGATCGTAACTGGTCGGGTGGAGGCCACGTAAAAACCATCGATCGCCCTCTGAGAATAAAGGATGTAATGTTATCAGATGGCAGCCAGGCTTATGCTAGCGATGGCGCTCCATCAGACTGTGTCGCCCTGGCTCTCTTAGGATTCATAGCGGAGAAGATCGACCTGGTTGTTTCCGGGATCAACCCGATGGCAAATCTAGGGCATGATGTTACATACTCTGGAACAGTTACTGCTGCAATGGAATCCGTTATCTGGGGAATTCCGGCAGTCGCGTTCTCTCTGAACACCAATGAAAGCCACTTGGGTGCGATTGACTACACCCAATCTGCCACCTATGCCAGCTACGTTACCCAGACAGCAATGAAACACCGCATTCCAGCTGGTATTCTCCTGAATGTTAACATTCCCTACCAGCCAGGGAGCGAGATCAAAGGTTTTAAAACCACTCGACAGGGTACCCGTGTATATCGAGACCGGCTTGACCAGCGAATTGATCCCCGAGGTCGATCATATTACTGGATCGGTGGAGACGCTCCCACGGGGCTACCCCATAATGGTACCGACATCGGGGCGTTAGAAGCCGGGTATGTCTCTGTGACTCCTCTCCAGCTAGACTTAACTGCATATCCAGCTCTGCATCTCATCAATACCTGGCAATGGACTACCGAGGCGTCTGCTGAACCTGGTAAAACCAAACAGGCCGATCACATGGTTGAACAAAAGAACTTTATCCCGGTGATTGTTCCTGAGTAGTAAACTGCCCGATCTCAACTGCCCCCAGGGCATCTAACATCGCCTGCCTGGTCAGGATGATGGTAGTACCGCGCTCCCCAGAGCCTATAGAAATTTCTGCTGGAGTAAACACCGCCTCATCCACCAGGGTGCGCATCGGAGCTGGCAGCCCAAAAGGCGAAACAGCCCCCGTCTCGTATCCCGTCACCTGGAATACCTCTTCCTTACTGGCCATCGTTAATCGCGATAAACCAAGGTACTTGCGCAATGCCGGCCACGAGACTTGATCTGGACCGGCAACAAGCACCATGACGTAATCTTCCCTCCCGATCCGAAAAACGATACTGCGCACCACCTGGTCTGGCGTCTGGCCGCGCTCGCTGGCTGCCTGCTCCAAGGAATGGATCGGACCTGAATGACAGAATACCCGGTGAGGTATATTTTTAGATTCGAGATATCGCGAAACGAATGTTGTGGTATTCATATATCATTAAAATTTTATTGTAATCAAATCCTAACAATTTCTTAAGGCAAACTGACATCAGTTTTAACTCGAAATAAAATCGCCCATAGTATACTCAAAACAAGCTACTTTTAGAGGTAAAGACTGACTATGAATTCTAATCGGCGATGGTTTCCATATTTGTGTAATGTCCTGGTTGTGCTTCTGATTCTGCTGTCACCCCTGTTGCCAATCCGACCGGTATCCGCCCAAACCCAGATCCCCCCTCTGCCCGAAGCCAGGTCGATCCAAACAGATAGCCAACTCTATTCGCCTGCCTATATGGCATGTGGAAACGATACAGCTCCAATAATCAACTGGGCTTATGAGCAAAAAGTTGTCGAGCTCACAAACCAGGCCAGGGCAGCCTACGACCTACCTCCCCTCAAGCGAGTTGAAGAATTGGATCTTGCCGCCCGCTACCATTCAGCTGATTTGGGGCTGGATGACTACTTCGATCATGACTCGTACGACCGGGTAGGTGCTGACCTTAACTTCGTCTGTTTGTGGTGGGTGCGGATCAATAATTTTTATACCAGCGTTCAGGCAGAAAATATCGCTGCGGGATATATGTCCCCAGAAGATGTCGTTCAGGCGTGGATGGGCAGCCCTGGACACCGTCAGAATATTCTCTCCACGTATAATGACGAAATCGGAGTGGGGTATTTTGATGGCGACGGGTCTTATAACAGGTATTGGACCCAAGATTTTGGCAACCGGGGTGAAGTCTATCCACTGGTGATCAATGGCGAGGCTGTAGAGACCACCGAGCGAATGGTAACGCTGTATGTCTACGGAGATTGGGATGAAATCCGCCTAAAAAATAACGTGGATACCTGGACGGACTGGCATACATTCGAGAACGAGATCGATTGGGCACTACCAGCCACAAATGGTGAGCACCAGGTGACTGCAGAGATGAGAAATGAATATAGCACCACCACCAGCAGCGACACGATCCTGCTTACATCGCAAACGATGGATCCCGAATTAGGTAACCTGCCGACCGTGATCACATTTACCTATAGCCTTCCAGAAGACGAGTTTTACCCGGAGATCTCAGTCCAAACCCCAGAAAACATCGCAAGCGGCGATGATTTGGCTTGGGAGATCTCTGTACAAGGTGATTGGTTTACAGTCACACCAACAATTGGGACAACTCCGGATGATTTCTCCATTATACCCACGCAGATCGTCACCGACTCACTGATCAGTTATACAGGGGTAATAACGGTGACAGGATCATCCTCGGGAGGTATGCTTTGCACGCCACATATTATGACAGTGAGTATTCAGATCACTGAAGGTGAGATCAGCCAGGTGTTTATCCCCCTGCTTGTTAATCCGATGCCTTGACTTCCTCCTGAATAAGCTCAGATCACCAGCACAAGAACCGCTACGTTAGTTGGCTGGAAGCATATTTTCCGGGATTTGTACGGCAACCACCTGCCCGCGCACGCAGACTTCTCCCATTGCAAACAAATCGATATCCACAACAACCTTTCGGCCTTTAATCTCCTTGACTCGCCCATGTAGCTCAAGGGGCACTCCCAATGGAGTTGGTTTTAGGTAATCCACGTGAAGCGAACCAGTTACAAAACGCATCGGCGGCTCGCTATCCATGGGTCGCCCTTGCGACCGGTACGCCGCGGCCGCTGCTGTTCCAGTGCCATGACAATCAACCAGCGAGGCGATCAAGCCTCCATACACAAATCCAGGTACTGCAATATGGTAGGACTGGGGTGTAAACACACAAATAGACTCTTCTCCCTGCCAATAACTCTTAATTTTGTACCCGTGTTCATTTAACCGCCCGCAGCCGAAACAATAGCTCATCTGGTCGGGGTAATAATCTTGAAATGCTTTTTTAGTGTGCATGTACTCCCCTTGCTGCTTGATTCACTCCTGATTTGGTTTTGGTACTGCGCATTTCACTGATCGTATGAAATGCGAATGAATGCAGACTGGCTTAGTACTCCACCGGGTGGTACAACAGTAAACTCACTATCGGCTTTTTCTAGAGCAAAAGCAACCTCTACCAGCCGGCTGAGATACCGGTCTGATCCTAAAATCTCTTCATAGTCCATCCCCCATCGTTGGCAGTAACGAGCTACCTCTATTGCCTCTGGACGATACTTCTCAATATCATCCATATCGTGGGCAACAAATGCAAGCCGCTTATAATGACGATATTGCTGATCCATAATCCAATCTGCGGTATCCTGCCCGTATTTTTCTACATAGCCCTTATACTCTTTCAACGGATTGCTGCCTGACTCAAGCCACCCCTTGGTAAGATAATAAGTACCCGGCACTGTATCAAATTCCCTGCGATAATCCTTGTAAGAGCCAAGGAAGATAGCAATACAATCATCGGCGCGGGGTATCAACAGGATATGCTTTCCCGCACGGATACCATCCAAACCATTCCCGCACAACCCGTAACCCAACAAGACCAGGCTAGGACCATCGAGCCGATCAATCTGTTCCTGGATTGCGGAGGTCAACTTATTGGGAGTGACGTGTAAACCGTAGTCTAAGAATGTGGTTTTACCGGCAAGATCGGCTGGCAGAAATTTTTCGATAAGACCGTGGAATACCTGGCAGGCAATCACTACGATAGGTAATTGATTTTCGGACAAGCTATTTTCTCCACTAAGCATAAAAAACGCATATCTTGATCTTTGATGTATACTCTGGTGTTATATTTTACCCTGCATTCCTTATGATATCTAATCCAGGCTCTTGCTGAGCTGCACTCACTTTGCCTGCCGGTTACACGAGCCGAACCAGAATACGTCAAAGGAACCCCATTTTACAGGAAGATTGTCACTGTAATTAACCATTTATCTGGGTGTATTATCGGATTAATCTACATATATCGTTCAGTCGAGGTTGGACTATGGCTTTTGAAGATCCTCGCATCGCTCAATTGCGCGAGCTGCGGGAGAAGGCACGCTTGGGGGGCGGCCTTGAGCGCATCGCGACCCAGCACTCCAAGGGAAAGCTTCTCGCCCGGGAGCGCCTGGATTTGCTTCTGGATCCCGGCACGTTTAACGAGCTGGAACCGTTCATCACCCATCAGGGAGATGAGATGGGCATGGCGACCGAAAAATTCCCCGGTGAGGGAGTGATCACGGGATACGGACAGATTGCTGGCAGAACCGTATATGTGTATGCCCAAGATTTTACCGTCTACGGTGGCACATTAAGCGAGATGCAGGCTCATAAAATATGCCGTGTCATGGACCTGGCATTGCGCAATGGGGTGCCGATTATCGGGCTTATTGATTCGGGTGGAGCCAGAATTCAAGAAGGGGTGAAAAGCCTGGGAGGCTATGCTGAGATCTTTCGCCGCAACGCCCAATACTCGGGTGTAATTCCCCAGATCAGCGTCATGCTGGGTCCCTGTGCAGGCGGGGCAGCGTACTCTCCCGCCCTGACCGACGTGATCATCATGGTTAGACGGCATTCCTTTATGTTTCTCACTGGGCCAGAGGTGATCAAAGCGGTAACCAGCGAGATCATCGACTCCGAGAGCCTGGGGGGTACAGATGTTCACATGGACATCACCGGAACTGCCCACCTGGCAACTGATACAGAGGGGGAAGCTCTGGCATTAACCCGGCGGATGATCTCCTATTTCCCATCCAACAATATAGAAAATCCGCCATACATCACTCCAACGGACGACCCACTCCGCATGGATCAGGAACTGAACACTATCGTTCCCATGGATCCGACCGTCCCGTATAGCATGCACGAGGTAATCGAACGGGTTGTGGATCAAGGCAGTTTCACTGAGATACAGCCAACCTATGCCCGTAACGCAATCGTCGGACTGGGGCGAATTGGTGGATATAGCGTTGGGATTGTCTCCCAGGAACCAAGCTTCATGGCGGGCGTCATCGACATTGATGCCTCCGACAAGATGGCCCGCTTTGTGCGCATGTGCGACTGTTTCAATATCCCGTTGGTAACTTTCGTCGATTCGCCTGGCTTCTTACCGGGTGTTGGGCAAGAACATGCGGGAATTATCCGCCACGGTGCAAAAGTATTGTATGCTTACTCTGAAGCCACCGTGCCCAAAGTAACTGTGATCACTCGTAAAGCCTATGGCGGTGCATACGTTGTAATGAGCAGCAAATACCTTGGCACTGATGTTACCTACGCCTGGCCAAGCGCCGAAATTGCCGTCATGGGAGCGGAAGGGGCGGTAAATATTCTATTCAAAAAGCAGATCGCATCTGCTGAACAGCCCATTGTTGAACGCCAGCGCCTTGTGGATGATTATCGTGAGCGTTTCAACAACCCATAT
Source organism: Anaerolineae bacterium (assembly GCA_041301185.1). GTDB lineage: Bacteria > Chloroflexota > Anaerolineae > Anaerolineales > UBA4823 > JAQBDA01. Next base: position 34,676 of record JBFYSV010000194.1, on the reverse strand, counting down.
TTCGCTGCCCGGGCAGGTTATGTGGATGATATCATCGAGCCCTGCGAAACCAGGCCGAAAATCATCGCCTCCTTGTCCGCACTGCGCGATAAATTTTCGTCCGCCCCGCCGAGAAAACACGGCAATATTCCTGTGTAAGGTTGTGGAGTCCCGGAAAAACGATGAATGCGATCAGCGATGCACTCCTGATTACCCTGATTGGAATGTCTTTAGTGTTTGGCGCCATTCTGGTATTGTGGGGAGTCATTTCATTACTTGTGTATATGACTCGCGAGCATACCCGCCAGGAGGTAACCGTCAGCGAGGCTGAGTTAACTCGCAAGAAATTAGCCGCGATTGCAGCCGTCACAATTGCACTCGCTGAAGAGCTTGATACCCAACCACACGAGTTTCCACTCCCCAACACGGCAGTGGTCAGTCCCTGGCAATCTGTTTTGCGGGGCAAGATGCTGAACAAAAGAGGTTCTCAGCAATGAAATACAAAGTTAAAGTCGACAACAAGCTTTATGAGGTTGAGCTACACGACCTGCATGCCCAACCAATTATCGCTTTAGTCAACGGCGAGCCGGTTGAAGTCTGGCTGGAGAGCGAGATGGGAGTTAAGCCCTATTTCGCCCAACCCGATCTTGCTTACCAGATCGGTAAAACACCCGCCACCGATGCTTCATCACAAGTATCACCACTTACTCTGCCTGGCCCAAAGAAGCTTGAAAGCGATACAAATCAGATCCTCGCTCCAATACCTGGCGTGATCATCAGTGTCCTGGTGCATCCTGGGGACGAAGTTAGCCACGGTCAGGCGTTATGCGTATTAGAAGCGATGAAGATGAAAAATACGATCCGTTCTCCACGCGCCGGGACGATCAATAAAGTGAATGTACTGCCAGGCCAATCGGTTCAGCATCGAGATGTTCTGGTGGAGTTTTCTGAAGGCTAACCCAAACTTTTAACCCATGGATATCAATAATCTCCTGTCTGAACTCACGAAAGGGTTAAGCAGCTTCACCGTAGGAAACGCGGTAATGATCACGGTGGGAAGTATACTGATCGCCCTGGCAGTCTTGAAAGAGTATGAGCCAATGTTGCTCTTACCGATCGGCTTTGGGTGTATCCTGGCGAATATCCCTCTGACCGGTATGTCGGAAGGGGGTGGGCTATTCACGCTTCTATACCGGGTTGGGATCAGCACAGAGCTTTTTCCGCTGCTGATCTTCATCGGGGTGGGCGCCATGATCGATTTTAGCCCTCTGCTCTCTCAACCCCGGATGGTATTGCTGGGTGCAGCAGGCCAATTTGGGATTTTTGGCACGCTGATTCTGGCCAGTCTATTAGGTTTTCCTCTCAATGAAGCTGCCTCAATCGGCGTGATTGGAGCTATTGACGGTCCTACATCCATCTTTGTCGCTACCAAATTGGCGCCATCCCTGCTGGCACCGATCGCGGTAGCTGCATATTCCTACATGAGCCTGGTTCCGATCATTCAGCCACCTCTGATGAAATTGCTTACCACCAAAGCAGAGAGACGGATCAAGATGGAATACACACCTCGCCCGGTGACTCGCAGGGCGAGAATCATCTTCCCGGTACTGATTACTCTGGTTATCGGATTACTAATCCCTGAAGCTGTTCCTCTCATCAGCATGCTCATGCTGGGAAACTTGCTTCGGGAAAGCGGTGTCGTAGATCGCCTGAGCCAATCTGCCCAGAACGAAATCGCCAACGTCGCTACCCTGTTTTTAGGCATCACGATTGGCTCAACCATGAGCGCAAATAGCTTTCTTAACTGGACAACCATCCAAATCTTGATCCTGGGTTTGATCGCGTTCGTTTTGGATACCGTTGCAGGTTTGCTGTTCGGTAAATTTATGCGAGTTGTGAGCCGCGGAGCCATCAATCCTTTGATTGGCGCGGCAGGGATCAGTGCTTTCCCAATGGCAGGGCGTCTGGTAGCCAGGGTCGCCCAGGATGAGGACTTCGAGAATTACATCCTAATGCACGCGATGGGGGCCAATACAGCCGGTCAGCTTGGGAGCGTTATGGCGGGCGGCATTCTCTTAGCCCTGGTTAGCGGATACCTCTAATCGGCTGGCTGTAATCCATCAAAATTGTTCGGAGACCAGCCCAATTCTATATTCTTCCACGACTTCGATTTATCTCATTGACGTTGGGAATCATTCGGTATACACTTTCCATAAATAACAGGAGTTTGATGACCCCATGAGTATAAGCCAGCTGGCAAGGTCCATTGCAGAATCGCCTACATTTGCGCTGAACGAGGAAGCCCGGATTTTGCGGGAAAAGGGCGAGCCGGTTATAAATATGGGCATCGGCGAGCCCAAGAACAAAGCCCCCATCACTGCCATACTCAGCTCAGCAGCAAAATTGACTTCAGGCGATATCAAGTACACCCCCCCGGATGGCACGCCTGGATTAAAAAAGGCAATCATCCGCTATACCGAGGAGAATTACGATAAACTGGTCGCGCCAGAAAATATTATTGTTTCAGCTGGTGCTAAGCAGTCTCTCTTCAACATCCTGTTCACGCTGCTTAATCCCCAAGATGAAGTCATCATCCTGGCTCCTTACTGGGTCAGCTATCCAGAGATGGTCAAGATGGTGTACGGAATTCCCGTCATTGTGACCCCTGAAGACGGTACTTTCCATCCTCGGATGGAAGATATCCGCCGGTTGGTCAGCTCTTATACCAAAGCGATCATTGTTAATAGTCCCAACAACCCATCTGGCGAGCTTTTTTCAGAGGAATTCATCAACGAAATCGTTGCTTTTTGCGAGCAGCGAAAAATCTATCTGATCATGGATGATATCTATCACAAGCTGGTCTTTGATAATCGCAGGGCTCCCCCAGCTTACCGGTTCACCAATCAGGACTTAGAGTCCTCAATGATCATCGTAGTGAACGGGGTCTCCAAGCTGTATGGAATGACTGGCTTTCGCATCGGCTGGGTGGTAGCGCCCAGGAAACTGGTGGAGATCATGTACAATGTCCAGGCACAAACCACGTCTTGCACATCCGTAGTTTTGCAAGCAGCTGCCGAAGGTGCCCTGACCGGCATGCAAAGCGTGGTCGAAAATCTCCGATTATCATTCGAGAACAACCGCAATGTGATCATCCAGGAACTACGTGCCTTTAACGGGATCAAAATCAATAAGCCTGGTGGTACATTCTACTGCTTGCCTGATTTTCGAGCCTATTGCCCATCCAGCATCGCGAAAGACTCGGTGGAATTGTCAAAGTTCCTGTTGAAGAAAGCCCTGGTCGTGACGGTTCCTGGTAAAGAGTTTGGCATGGAAGGACATTTGCGCCTGAGCTACGCCGGTACGATCAAAGATATCACCACCGCCATCGAACGCATCAAATGGGCTTTGGATCCGAACTCTCCTAACGAGATCTACATTGGCGACCGCAAGTTGATTAGAGATTGGCTATGAACAACATCCTGGACATCAAAACCCCAGCCGAGGCTCAAGCAGGCGCCATAAGAAGTGACTTCGGATTGGACCACCATGGTCTGACCAACCTGCGAAAAGTGTATTGGAATCTACCCAATGAGTCCCTCTATGAAGAGGCCGTCTTCCGCAACGAAGGCAAGATCACCCAGGCGGGACCCTTGGTGGTCAACACTGGCGTGCACACTGCCCGCGCCGCCAGCGACAAATTCGTCGTTCGGGAATCGAGTACCGAGAATAATATCTGGTGGGGGCAGTACAATCGACCCTACAGCGCCGAAAAGTTCAACGAGCTATTCAGCCGCATACAGGGCTTCTTGCAAGGTCGGGATATCTTTGTGCAAGATTGTTATGCGGGCGCAGATCCAAATTACCGGCTCTCGATCCGGATCATCACTGAGCATGCCTGGCACAGCCTGTTTGCTCGGAATATGTTTATACTGCCAAGAACAGCAGACGAATACCGCCGTCATGTGCCTGATTTCACCTTGATCGCCACGCCCAGTTTCAAAGCCTTTCCACAAGTTGACAACACGCCGGGTCAGACCGTGATCGCTCTGAGTTTTGATCAGAAACTATGTATCGTTGGCAATTCTGGATATGCGGGTGAAATTAAGAAATCCATCTTTACCATTATGAACTACCTGCTGCCGCTGGACGGTGTCATGACGATGCATTGTTCAGCGAACATGGGTAAAGATGGGGATGTGGCACTGTTCTTTGGGCTTTCCGGTACTGGCAAGACCACGCTATCTGCAGACCCGACCCGCAGGCTGATTGGTGATGATGAGCACGGCTGGAGCGACGAAGGTGTCTTCAACTTTGAGGGCGGCTGCTACGCCAAAGTCATCGCCCTATCTCAAACTGCAGAGCCGCAAATCTTTGCCTGTACGCGCAAGTTTGGCACCGTCCTAGAAAATGTCGTCTTTGATCCAGTGACCCGCCTGATCGACCTGGATGATGACACCTTGACCGAGAACACGCGTGCCTCTTACCCATTGGATTTTATCGAGAATTCGCTGCCAGAGAAGATGGGCGGTCACCCAAAAAACATTATCCTGCTAACTTGTGACGCGTCTGGTGTAATGCCCCCCATCGCAAAATTAACGCCAGACCAGGCACTATACCATTTTATCTCGGGCTATACTGCCAAGGTCGGTGGTACAGAAATTGGACTGGGTGAAGAGCCTGAAATCACATTTAGCGCCTGCTTTGGTGGCCCGTTCATGGTTCATCACCCGGCCTATTATGCCGACCTGCTGAAACGAAAAATACTACGCTACGGAGTCAACTGCTGGCTGCTCAATACTGGTTGGGTGGGGGGTCCGTATGGGGTGGGTAAACGCATCAGCATCCGTTACACCCGAGCAATGTTGAATTCTGCACTGAACGGGGATTTATTAAATGTGGAATACTTCACCGATCCCATTTTTGGTTTCCAGGTACCAAAACAATGCCCGGATGTGCCCGATAATGTACTCGATCCCGCCATATCCTGGCCAAGCCGCGACGCATACATGAAACGGTACCGCTCGCTGGCCTCGCGTTTCATCGATAACTTCAAGCACTTTGAGGATGGCTCACCACCCGAAGTCAGGGCGGCTGGACCCAAGATTTAGAACAAAAACGTGGTTGCCAGAGAATTGGTAGCCACGTTCTCATATTCATAATGCCCAGGCGAGTAGAAAACCGATAATCGCCAGAATCAGACCCAGGTGCAAAAGAAGGTTGCTCTCAGCAATCCAACCTATTGAAAAAAACTGTAGAATAAAATTAATAACAACTAGCAAAAGCCCAATCAATGGCAACAGCCCTTTCCGAGCAGCCAAGAATTCCGAGATTCTATCCAAAAAGCGGCTGAATTTCTGCATCTACTCACCTAACCGGATCATTTTCTGAACATATCACCACATCAACCCTTCACCACAAAAGGCTGGTATCTTGCTAAAAGGCGCCCGGGTAGACGCCCGGCAAGCACTGTTCCACCATGGACTTGCTCAACCCGCTCTACCTGACCCTGATCGTGGAATAAGGCGATCAGACTGCCTTCTTGATAGGGTAAACGTACGGTAACCGGGGTGTAATCTTCATACAAATGCCGGTTAACCACCTCCAACAGCTTAGGGATACCTTCACCAGTCAGCGCTGAAATGGCTACAGATGAAGGATATTGGTCCAGGGCTGCTGTGGCAATTTCGGGATCAGGCAGACGGTCGATCTTATTGAGTGCTGTTACCACCGGGATATGATCGGCTTCGATCTCACCCAGGGTCTGCAAGACTGCATCTGCCTGAGCATGTGCGTTGGGGTGGGTAACATCGATGATATGCAGTAACAGGTCTGCTTCAGCAATCTCTTCGAGGGTGGCTCGAAACGCAGCGACCAATGCCGTTGGCAACTTTTGTATGAAGCCAACCGTATCCGTGAATAACGCCAGGTTCCCGCCTGGTAGCTCTACCCGGCGGGTGGTTGGGTCCAGGGTGGCAAAGAGCTGGTCGGCAACCAGGACATCCGCCCCAGCCAGGTGATTAAGCAGAGTGGATTTTCCAGCATTTGTGTATCCAACCAGTGCAACCACAGGTATCCGAGAACGCTTTCGTCTCGCCCGGTATTGCTGGCGATGGGTGCGCACTTTCTCCAGCTCGCTCTTTAAATGGCTGATCCTGCGCCGGATGTCTCGCCGGTCAACTTCAAGCTGCGTCTCACCGGGACCGCGCAACCCTACCCCGCCCACTCCGCCAGAACGACCGCCACCACCGCCAGCCTGGCGCGCCAGGTGTGTCCAGGCTCTGGTCAGGCGTGGCAGACGATATTCGTACTGCGCCAGTTCAACCTGCAATGCGCCTTCACGCGTCGCAGCATGCTGAGCGAAAATATCCAGTATGAGCGCAGTCCGGTCTAATATCCGGACATCCTCCCCAAATATTTTCTCAAGCTCACGCAGGTGGCGAGGGTTTAGCTCTTCATCGAAGAGAATGACTTCAGCACCCAACTCGATCACAAGCGCCTTCACTTCTTCGACTTTACCTGGTCCGATGAATGTCTGGGAGTTTGGCTGCTCCAATCGCTGCGTTGCCTGACCGACAACATTCAAGCCGGCTGTGTCTGCAAGCAATGCCAACTCCATCAGTGAATCATCCAATGATAGAAGCTCTTCTCTCCCCTTCAACTCAACGCCAACCAGGAAAGCCCGCTCCCGGGGACGTGTGGTGGGCTCAGGTGTCTTTTTTGCCATACTGGGTTTATCAATTCTCCTCTACAGAATCTGGTTTCGCAAACTCGATAGGTTTTTCTCGGTTCATAATCGCTCGGGCGCTGAAGAACCGGGCAATATTTTCTTCAGGCGGCTCTTTCCTGAAAGGGATCAAGATGTGGAATGTGGTTCCCGGGCAGCGGACCTCGTCGTATCCATCCGATTCTACCCAGATCGCGCCGCCATGAGCCTCGATGATCCCTTTGGTGATAGGCAAGCCCAACCCCGGTCCACCGCCCTTGAATTTTGTTTTACCGCTAGAATGCAGCGATACACTACCCAAACGGCCAAACTTTTCAAATATTTTGGTGTGATTCTCTACGTCTATCCCAATCCCAGTATCTTGAATGATGATTTCGACAAAGCCAGGCAACTTACGCCCGTCTACATGGATCATTCCACCATCCGGAGTGAACTTGATTGCATTTTGGATAACATTCCGCAATGCCTGATAAATCCGTTCTGAATCAGCAAATATCATCTCATCACTACCCGCAAACCGCCGGATGGTCAATTCTAAATCGCGATCCGTAACGGTTTGCTGGACTTCCTGACTGATCACATCCAACAAGCGATTCAGCCAGAGTGGTTGGAAATTCAGAGCAAGGAGATTGTTATCGATCAACGAAACATCGATCATATCATCGATGATCTCTTGCAAACGACGGGTGCCATTATCGATTCCCTTTAGCATGGTATCTGCTTGAATTGGACTTTGCTTGATCTGCTCCTCCAGCATTGCAGCATAGCCCTCAATCAAAGTGAGCGGAGTCTTTAACTCGTGGGCAGCGATTGAGATGAAATCCGATTTGCTCTTATCCAGCCTTTCCAATACGTCGCGTGCTTTTTCCAGCTCAGCGGTAATATGGTCTATACGCAAATCTATTTCTAAATTAGCCGCATAATCAAAGGCGTGCGAGTAGATTGGCAGCACCGCTCCAATTAGATCTAGGGCTGCCGCTGAATCCAGGTTCTCGTTCGCGGTCTCGTAGCTAAGGAAGAGCAATTGGTCTATCACTGGACCAAGGCTGGATTTATTCTCCTCCAGCTCACTGGTCGTACGCGCCTGTACCCATTGAGCAATTACAGGGTTTATCCAGGCTGGATCGCCGCTCTCCACGGATTGGATTAAGCGTCCATAAAACTGCTCGAGCTCATCGCGCAGACTGGCTCGCAAACCCTCACCTCGCGCCAGGCGGTTGGAAATTTTGCTGATCCATGCTGAGCGTATTTGCCGCAAATCATCTAATACTGGCATGACGAGATATAGTTTACGCCAGTTTATCGCTTTTGCCAATACGATAAACGCTCGCCCACCGACAGCACACGGGATCCGCCCTACTGCTCCAAGCTCTCCAACCAGGCGCGAACTGTCTCGCCCACTGCCTTCAAGCTATCTGCAGAGACCTTATCCGGGGTATCCTCGATGGTGTGATAGTAGGAGTAGTCGAAGTCAATGATGTCCACCGCGGGGATACCAGCGTTCAAAAAGGGCGTATGATCATCCAGAATACTATATTTCTGGGTGGGTATAAAATATTCCTCATACCCCAACTCGGCTGCCTTTTGCCAGATTTGGGCGGAAAGTACAGGATCAGAGTTTCGCTCGTAATGGATGTTTAAATCCGCATCCCCAAGCATATCTAGGATAACCACAGCCTCCGGTGCTCGGGTTAGTTGCTGAACAAATGCATTCGAGCCCAAGATCCAATCCCAACCTGGAATATTGCCGTTATCTTCCGCATCGAAAAACACCAACCAGATTTCCATATCCAGGTCTGGCAGCGTGCGTGCCAATTCCAGTAATATTGCTACTCCCGAGGCTCCATCATTCGCTCCAGGCACTGGCAGGGTACGATTAGCGGGATCCGGGTCCTTGTCGGCAATCAACCGGGAGTCATAATGAGCACCCAGGATAATCCAGGGCTTTCCCTCTCCTTTTTTGCCGATGATATTGGAAATTGGGTGACCCATCATTTCTGCCAGCTGGATATCAGCAGACCAACCGGCATCTTTCAGCTCGGACTGGATATATTCTTGCACCTGGATGTGGGCTTGCGAGCCCGGTACCCGGGCACCAAGAGATGCCTGATATTCAACATCCGCGAAAGCACGGCTCCCATCAAAATCCGTATTGACAGCTTGCTGGCAGCTCGCCAGGAATATTGCCGGAATTATTAATGAAAGCACAAGAATGATACCCGGTATCACTCTGATCAGGTTGCTAAGTCTAATCATCTCTCCTCTTCCAGTAATCAATCAATTCACTAAATGCCCGCTGCGCATAAGCCATACCTCTCTCCCGCTTGCCCGCATAATACTCCTCTAAGGCAGGCAATATACCGAAGTTAGCCTTCATTGGCTGGAAATCCGCCGGGCTGGCATGGGTGACATAATGGCATAAAGCTCCCAGCATGCTGGTAGTGGGTAAAACCAGCGGTTCGAGTTTGTGATGGACCCTGGCAGCATTGATGCCTGCCAATAACCCGGTGGCAATATTACCAGCATAACCTTCCACACCAGTGATCTGCCCCGCAAAGAGGAGATCATCACGGCTTACAAACTGAAGTGTTGGGCGTAAATATGCGGGCGAAAAGATAAATGTATTGCGGTGCATCTGTCCATAACGGACAAATTCAGCATTTTCCAGTCCAGGTATCAGTCTGAAGACACGCTGTTGCTCAGGAAAGGTCAGGTTAGTCTGGAACCCGACCAGATTGTACAGCGTGTCAGCCAGGTTATCCTGGCGCAACTGGACGACCGCGTACGGGCGCTTACCCGTCCGGGGGTCGGATAATCCAACCGGACGCATCGGGCCAAATGCCAGCGATTGTGGCCCACGCCTGGACAAGATTTCGACTGGCAGGCAGGCTTCGAAGAAGCGATGCGCGCCGGCTTTCACGCCGCCCTTCACGCTGGATTCCAGGATTAGCTCGAAATCTCTCAGTTGAATTCGTTCTGCTCGATTAAGCTCATCGATAAACTGGCGATACTCGGGCTCGCTGAATGGACAATTAATGTAATCTCCCGTATCCTGCACGCCCCGCCCATACCGAGAAGCCCGGTATGCGATCCTCATATCAATCGATTCGAGCGTGACGATAGGAGCAATTGCATCAAAAAAATACAGGTGCTCTTGACCAGTTAGCTGAGCTATCGCATGGGAGAGTGCGGGGGATGTCAGCGGTCCGCTGGCTACGATTACCAGGCCTGGTAGGATTTCCCTCACTTCCTGGCGCGTTATTTGGATATTGGGATGGTTTTCCAGGGCTGCAGATACCTGCCTGGCAAATGCCTCCCGATCCACCGCCAGTGCACCTCCGGCAGGCAATGCAGTCTCATCTGCAATACGGACAAGCAACGATCCCAATATTCGCAACTCTTTTTTAAGCAAACCGGAAGCGCGGTCAGCAAGATTTGAACCGAGCGAATTAGAACAGACAAGCTCTGCCAGAGATGATCCAACATGAGCGCCCGTAGACACCTGCGGGCGCATCTCATATAACCTGACCTTCAAGCCTCGCTCAGCTGCCTGCCAGGCTGCTTCGCTGCCAGCAAGTCCACCACCGATAATCGCAACATCCGCATCGTTAATATTTTCCGAGCTATCCACTGGGGTAGTATAATACAGACAGGAAAAAAAGTATCCGGTGATTGAATACATAATACAGAAACTAGGTTTTTGGAGGATAGATCATGCGTTTAGGACCTACTGAGCTTATCATCATCCTGGTTATCGTGCTGGTTCTGTTTGGCGTGGGACGGATCGGAAAAATTGCTGGAGAGTTGGGTAGCGGGATTCGTGCTTTCAAAGAAGGCCTTCAGAGCGATGAAGACAAGAAAGCCGATGAAAGCGAGAAGAAAGATACCGGGGAAATCTGATACCCGTAAACAAAGTAAGAAATTTCCTGCTAAGATCACCTAGGTGAACTTGCACCGGATCAACGCGGTTTAAGAAGCAATTTCGTCCAGGCCTACACGAATTCTGATACGGTAATAAAATTCAATAAGATAGACCCACTACCCCGGTTGTGTACGGTTTCAATGACCGGGGTTACTTATTCTAAACACCTGTGACATTTTGCCCCAGTTTCGATGATAGACTACACCTGACAAATTTTGTGAATTTTAGTACAAATATGGAGGAATAATATCAGGATAAACAGATATCCAGATATTCAAGGAGTAGTTGAGCTATGAACTGTGACCCTGAAATTAGTGCTGCCCTGCAATCGATCCCCTGGTTCCAGGAGATCGAAGCCATGCATTTCGAGAGCATGTGTGGGATCGCTAGCCTGAAGACAGTAGAAGCAGGTGAGGAGTTGTTCCGCGAAGGGGACAAAGAAGATTACCTGTATATTGTCCTGGAAGGCAGAATTGCCGTTGAGATCTTCGTGCCAGGCAGAGGGCGTCAACGGATCTTCACCGCCGAACCGATGGAAGTTATTGGCTGGTCGAGTGTGACACCCGTGGTACGTCAACGGACAGCCAGCGCCAGGGCAGTTTTACCCGGGAGATTGGTATTGCTAGACGCGCCGAAACTGCGCCAGCTATGTGACGAGGACCATGATCTGGGATATGTCGTCATGCGCCGCCTGGCAAACGTGGTCGCCAGCCGGCTGCTGGTCACACGCCTGCAACTGCTGGATATGTTTGCCCATCCCGGACAGGAGGCGTCCAATGCCTGAGCCTACCCTCGAAATCGGCAGCACTTATGCCCTGCAAAAGCCTGCCTTTAACCAGCTCATTGCCTCCCTGCATTCGATGGGTTACCAGACAGTCGGACCCGTAGTGAAAGGTGATGCAATCACCTATGCGCCTATCCAAGGATTAGAGGATTTACCCCAAGGCTATACCAGCGAGCAGGATGGTGGTCGCTACAGGCTGGTCTATACCGGGCACCCTCGCTATTTCGATGTAACCCCAGGCGCGACATCCTGGAAACAGTACTTCTTCCCACCCCGTTCTGAAATGTTCACGGCTTCCAAAGAAGGCAGGAACTGGAGGATAGAAGAAACCCCTCAATCCATACCCGCCTATGCTTTAGTAGGTGTCCGTCCATGTGAATTGGCGGCAATCCATATCCAGGACCGTGTTTTCTTGAGAGATGAATGGAGCGATCCGATCTACCGGATGCGCCGTGAAAGCGCCTTCATCCTCTCGGTGAACTGCTTACATCCTTGCGGGACATGTTTCTGCGATTCAATGGGCACTGGCCCCAAAGCCGATACCGGGTTTGACTTGAATTTAACGGAATTGGAGGACTTTTTCCTGGTTGAAATCGGCTCTGAAGCCGGCAAAATGCTCGTTTCTGGATTGCCAATCCAGCCAGCCAGTGCATTTTTGATCCAGAACGCCAATCGAGGAATTGACGAAGCCCGCAAGAGAATGGGACGGGTGATGCCCAATTCGCCAGAGCTGCCGGCATTCTTGCTGAGCAATTTGGAACACCCCCACTGGGATGTGGTAGCAAAAAGATGTATCAGCTGCACAAATTGCACCCAGGTCTGCCCAACTTGCTTCTGCTGGGATGCATTTGACCAACCCAGCCTGGATGGAGAACAATCCAAACGGGTGCGGGTATGGGACTCGTGCTTCAATCCTGACTATTCCTACATCGCGGGAGGCAATACACGCCCCAATACCCGAGCCCGGTATCGCCAATGGTTAACGCACAAGCTCGCCAGTTGGCATCACCAGTTCGGCGTTTCTGGGTGCGTGGGGTGTGGGCGTTGCATCACCTGGTGCCCGGCAGGAATCGATATTACTGCTGAGGTTGCCGCCTTGCAGAAGGAGCCTATCTCATGATCACCAATATTGCTCCGCAGACGAGCGCAGTAACTAATTCCCGCCCAATGCGCCCTCACTGGGCAGAGATCATCGAAATCGAAGCCGAAGCACCCGGGATCGCGACCTACTGGCTGCGCTTTCTTGACCCGGCTCTCAGCAAAGGTTACATTTTCCAGCCCGGCCAGTTCAATATGCTCTATCTTCCAGGTTACGGCGAATCCGCAATTTCGATAAGCTCTGACCCGGAAAACCGGGATTTGATCGGCCATACTATTCGATATACCGGCAATGTAACCCAAAACATCTCTCGGCTAAAAGTAGGCGATGTAATTGGCGTGCGAGGACCTTTCGGGACTTACTGGCCACTTGAGCAAGCCAAAGGCTCAGATATCATTATCAGCACAGGTGGAATTGGGCTGCCACCATTACGACCCCTGCTCTACTACGTGGCCCACCACCGGGAGGAATTTGGGCGCGTTGTCCTGCTCTATGGCGCACGCACGCCAAAAGATCTCCAATACACAGACGAGTACGATTCCTGGGAAAAAGCAGGAATCGAAACGATGATTACCGTGGACCGCGGCGATGAGAGTTGGAAAGGCCAGGTGGGGGTTGTCCCCATTTTGTTCTACCGGATGCGCATGGACCCAAAGAAAACCTTTGTGCTGACTTGCGGTCCAGAGATTATGATTCGCTTTGTAGTCTTCGAGGCTCTCGCCCGGCGTGTTCCGTCAGACCAGATCTTCGTCTCTCTGGAACGCAACATGAAATGCGGTCTCGGACAGTGCGGGCACTGTCAAATCGGTCCATATTTTGTGTGCAAGGATGGGCCGATATTCAGCTTTGCCCAGCTGGAGCCTTATTACAACGTGGAGGAGCTCTGATGAGTAAGCCGAAGATTGCTGTATATAAGTTCTCGTCCTGTGACGGCTGCCAGCTTTCGCTTCTCAACCTGGAAGATGAGCTTCTGGACCTGGTGGGAGTGGTTGAGTTTGCCAATTTCTTAGAGGCGCGCAGCCGGGTCTTACCTGGCCCGTATGACGTTGCCCTGGTCGAAGGATCTGTCAGCACCCCTCACGAAGCCGAGAAAATCAAAGAAATACGTTCGCAGGCGCGTTACCTGGTTGCGCTTGGAACCTGTGCCACAGCCGGTGGAATACAAGCCTTACGCAACTTCGCTAATAAAGACGAGCTAGCCTGGATGGTGTACGAGCACCCCAATTTCTTAAGCGCCCTGGATACATCGACGCCGCTTGCAGAACACGTAAAGGTTGACCTTGAGCTCTGGGGCTGCCCGATCAACAAATACCAGGCGCTCGAAGTGATTGCTGCCCTACTCCAAAACCGGCGTCCAAACCTGCCAACCCATTCGGTATGTTTGGACTGTAAACGGGATGGCAATTTATGCGTTCTGGTCGCCAATGGTGTAGCCTGCTTGGGACCTGTGACGCGCACCGGCTGTGGTGCGCTCTGCCCAAGTAAGGGCCGCGGCTGCTACGGTTGCTTTGGACCCGTTCCAAATGCCGATGTCGATACGATGATACCGATTTTGAGGCCGATCGAATCTTATCCAAATGAAACTTACCAATTGTTGCGGTATTTTACCGGTTATGCTCCGGCTTTCCGCCAGGTAGCCGACGAGTTAGCCGTTCAAGGAGAAAAACCATGAACCAGAATATCGAAGTGCCTGCCCTGGCGCGCGTCGAAGGCGAAGGAGCACTATACATTCGGTTGAAAAATGGTTCAGTGGCAGAAATCGAGCTGAATATCTATGAGCCGCCTCGCTTCTTCGAAGGCTTTTTACGAGGCCGAAATTTCCAGCAAGTGCCGGATATCACGGCGCGGATATGCGGTATATGTCCTGTCGCCTACCAGATGAGCTCCGTTCAGGCATTGGAAAAAGCCTTGGGTGTTCAAGTTACCCCCGAGATCCGCGCACTTCGGCGCTTGCTGTACGATGCGGAATATATCGAGAGCCACGCATTGCACGTTTATATGCTGCAAGCCCCCGATCTGCTCGGGTACGAGAGCGCATTAAGCCTGGCAGAAGTTGCACCAGACGTTGTCAAGAAGGCTTTGCGCCTGAAAAAGATTGGCAACCAGCTTTTGCGGGTGATTGGCGGGCGTTCAGTCCACCCGGTCAATACCTGTGTAGGTGGTTTCTATAGCTGGCCCATAGTTGAGGAAATAAAAGCCTTGATCCCGGATCTTGAGTGGGGATTGGAAGCATCGCGGGAGACTGTCCGTTGGGCTGCTGACCTGGCATTTCCGGAACTAACCATCGATGATTATGAGTTCGTTGCCATCCGCCACGCCAATGAGTACAGCATTCTGGAGGGGGATGTAATGTCCTCCAGCAATGAAGAGCCGTTTGCAGTGGAGGACTTTGAGAAAGCCTATCTGGAGACTCATGTCCGCCATTCTAACGCTCTGCACAGTCACAATGTGGAGGGTAAACCCTATATCACCGGGCCTCTGGCGCGCCTGAATCTCAATTCCGAACAGCTCGGACCTGAAGCACAGGCGATAATCAGTGAGATTGGTCTCGAGCTACCAATTACGAACCCCTACAAAGCGCTCATTGCTAGGGCGGTAGAATTGGTTGAAGTCTACGCTGAAGCGCTGCGACTGGCAAAAACCTACGAGCCGAGTGGTCCCAGTTGCGTCGCATTTAAGGTCAGGGCGGGTGAAGGATGTTCTGCATCCGAAGCCCCGCGCGGTCTGCTCTACCACCGCTATATCGTTGATTCAAAAGGTGAGATCTTATACGCCCGGATCGTCCCACCCACTGCTCAAAATCTGGCCAGGATCGAAGCAGACCTTTGGGTCCTGGCTCCGCAAGTTCTTGAAATGCCCCAGGAGCAGGCAACACTTGCCTGTGAGCACTTAGTGCGGTCATATGATCCATGCATCTCATGTGCAACCCACTTTTTGAAACTAAATATCGATAGTATATGAAAAATAACACTGTATATAATCAAATCATAGCAGTAGTCCTGGTAACTCTGTTTATTTTATCAGCCTGGTCTATCCCGGCATTTGCTCAGACCCAGACAGTGAACGCGGTTTTGTTTTACTCACCCACTTGCGGACACTGTGAAAAAGTTATCAACGAAGATTTGCCACCTTTAATCGAGAAATTTGGCTCAAATCTGAATATCGTCGGGATCAATGTTGCAATCCAGGAAGGACAAGAGCTGTACATGGCAGCAATTGACCGGTTCCAAATACCGGAAGAAAAACTGGGCGTGCCATGCTTGATCGTGGGTGAAACCGTGCTGGTAGGCTCGCTTGAAATCCCCGAACAATTTCCAGGGATCATCGAAAACGGAGTTGCCCAGGGTGGTATCCCTCTTCCAGATATTCCTGGCTTGAAGGAAGCCCTCGCGGCCAGCGGTCAGACCAGCCCAAACGGCCAAAACGATACCAACTCTTCAGAGAACAACCAAAACTCAGAAATCCCGGTGGTCGAGAACTCCGAGACCACCGGGCAGCCAGGCAGCTCTTCAGCGTCATTCATGGAGAAGTTCACCTCTGACCTGTTTGGCAATATCCTTTCGGTGGTGATTCTTTCAGGCATGATCGCCAGCGTCTTCGCAGTTGGGACCAATTTTTCCAAACCAAAGGAGATGGCGAGCAGTAACTGGCCTGAGTGGCTGATCCCAGTCCTGGCAATTATCGGGTTAGGGGTTGCCAGCTACATGAGCTTTGTAGAAGTCACAAATACAGAAGCAGTCTGCGGCCCGGTCGGTGATTGTAATGCCGTCCAACAGAGCGCTTATGCAACCCTGTTCGGGATTCTCCCAGTGGGTATCCTGGGCGTTGCAGGCTATGTTTCTATCCTGGTTGTTTGGATTGCGAAGAGATACGGACCAAAGAACTGGAATAGAGCAGCAACAATTCTCTTGTGGGCACTTGCGCTGTTTGGCGTGTTGTTTTCAATATATCTGACGTTCCTGGAGCCCTTCGTAATTGGGGCTACTTGCGCCTGGTGCCTGAGCACTGCTGTAATTATGACCTTGATCTTTTGGGCATGCAGCCCTGCTGCGAAATCTGCCTGGAAGGTATCCTCCAAAAGCCGAAGCTGAACAGCAATCGATGAAGATTGTCCTGGTAGGAGTGGGTCAAAGCCTGCGCAGTGATGATGGCGCGGGAATAGCTGCTGTCCAGAGCTGGCAATCCAGATACCATCTGAGCCTGGAACACCAATATTTGCGGGTAGAGATCGAACAATTACCCGGTCTGGCGCTGCTCGATCTCATCAACGATGCTGAGGCAGCAATCATCGTGGATGCTGTACACAGCGGTTCGCCGGCGGGCACAATCCACCAGGTTGCCTTGACTCAACTCTCTGGCTTTACCTCAGGGTCTAATACTGCCCATGGTTGGGGTGTCGCAGAGACATTGGCGTTGGGGCACAAGCTCTACCCGGGTACCCTCCCTGCAGAGATTATCTTGCTCGGAATCGAGGGTGAGCGATTTGATCCCGGTGATACACTTTCTCCCAGCGTCCAAACGAACCTGCCAACCTTAGTAGAGCAAATTGAAGAGAACATCCAAAGGCTCATAGCGGCGGGGTAGGTTTATCTATACGCAAACAATTTCATCAAAGACCAATCAGCCTCGGACTCCAAACCGATCATCTCGTTTGTCCTTACATATTCGAGAATAATGGTATGATTTAGGAATGATATCTCTCACTAAAGTGTCCGCTGTGGTTATGGTATCCTTTCTGTGGAAAGTATCGGGCTATGCATGAATTGCCAGTAACCGAGAGCATTCTCGAGATCGCCTTGCGCCACGCGATTCAGGCGGATGCCAGGCGGATCACAGAGCTAAACCTGGTCATCGGACAGCTATCATCGATCATTGACGACTCGATCCAATTTTATTGGGACATCATCGCCAAGGACACTATCGCTGAGGGAGCCACCCTTAACTTTAAGCGTATCCCCACCCAGATGACTTGCCAGGAATGCCATACGGCATTCTCTCCCCAAGAGGATGATTTTGCGTGTCCAAACTGCCAAAGTCAGCAGGTGAAGGTCTCCGCCGGCGACGAGTTTTACCTGGAATCCATCCAAATCGATACCTGATCGTACATCTTAGGCAAAGATAATTCTATGAATAATCGCATTCCTGTTGTTGAAAATATTCTCAGTGCCAACGAGCGTATCGCGAATCAAAACCGCCAGCTGTTGGAGGATGCCAGGGTTTTTTCTATCAACATGATGGCTTCCCCCGGTGCAGGGAAAACATCCCTGATCGAAAAGACCGTCTCCCGGTTGGGTACCCAGACGAAAATAGCCGTCATCGATGGAGACATCGCTACCAGCCTGGATGCTGACCGTGCTGCAGCGGCTGGAGCGATTGCTGTACAGATTAATACCGGTGGTGATTGCCATCTGGACGCGATCATGCTGCATGAAGCACTTCCAAAGATCGATCTGAACGAGATCAGTCTATTAATTGTTGAGAATGTCGGCAATCTGGTATGCCCGGCAAATTTCCGCCTGGGAACCCACAAAAGCATCCTGATTGCTTCTATCCCTGAAGGCGATGACAAACCCTATAAATACCCGGGGATGTACCGGGGTGTGGATGCCCTGGTCATCAATAAAATTGATCTCCTTCCTTATATCCCGTTCCGCATGGATTATTTTCGACAGGGAGTTGAAATACTCAACCCAGGGCTAGAGACTTTCCCCCTATCCTGCCAGACAGGAGAAGGTATTCCGGCATGGCTGGACTGGCTGACAGCACAATTATGGAAATAAGTGGATTAAGTATCCGTATTACCGGTATTATCCAGGGAGTTGGTTTTCGGCCATTCGTTTATGGACTGGCTAAGCGCCTGTCCGTGAATGGCTGGGTGCGCAATACCTCAGCCGGGGTAGTTATCGAAATCGATGGTCCATCCCAGGTGCTGGAAGACTTTGTGCTGGCGCTCAGGACCGAGACACCACCTCTGGCGCGGATTGACCAGATTAGAATTCAAACCCGCCCTCCAAACGGCTACCAATCGTTTGAGATCATCCAGTCAGAATCCATACCCGACGCGTTCCAACCCATATCGCCGGATGTATGTATATGCGCAGATTGCCTGAGAGAACTATTCGACCCTCAAGACCGGCGCTACCGGTATCCGTTTATTAATTGCACCAATTGCGGTCCCCGTTACACCATCATCCAGGATATCCCCTACGACCGGCCAAACACAACCATGTCTGGCTTCCCGTTGTGTGGTAGCTGCGCTGAGGAATACAGCGACCCGCTCAACCGGCGTTTCCACGCCCAGCCGGTTGCCTGCCCGGAATGCGGGCCGCGCGTCTGGCTTGAAATATCCAATCAGGTAGATGTTTCTCTCCTGCCCGGCGAACTAAACAGATTGCAGGAAGATAATGCGATTCTGGCAAGCCAATGGTTCCTGGCGAACGGCAAAAGCATGGCAATCAAAGGTCTGGGTGGCTTTCACCTGGCTTGCGATGCGCTCAACCCGCAGGCGGTGGCAGAATTACGCTCGTGCAAGCTTCGTGTGGACAAACCATTCGCCCTGATGATGCCAGACCTGGAGACCATTGAAACCCATTGTTACCTCACTCAGGATGAGCGAAACCTGCTCCTCTCCCGGCAACGCCCGATTGTGATATTAAAGCGACGCCCCGAATCAAGTATTGCAGAGCAGGTTGCGCCCCGGCAGGACACATTGGGCGTGATGTTGCCTTATACTCCTCTGCATTACTTGCTATTTGCCAAGCCGGCCCAAGATGATGCGGTTGGAGCACCATGGCTCCAATTGGATGAGACCCCGAGCGTATTGGTGATGACCAGCGGGAACCTGAGCGAAGAGCCGATCGCATATGAAAATGACGAGGCACGAGAGCGCCTAGCCTCATTGGCGGATGCATTTTTGATGCATAATCGTCCTATCCACATTCGCTGTGACGACTCGGTTGCCAGAGTTGTCACCGTATCAGGAAATCCAAATCTCGACGCGATTCCAAACAAAAGAGAAACACCTGCCAAAAAGGTAAATCTTATCCTGCGCCGCTCGCGGGGCTATGCCCCTGATCCTATCATCGTTGGTTGGGACTCGCCCCCGTTACTGGCGGTTGGTGCCGAGCTAAAAAACGCTTTCTGCCTGGCTCGCGAGCGGTATGCCTTCCTCAGCCATCATATCGGGGATATGGAGAACTACGAGACCTTGCAGTCTTTTGAAAGTGGTATTCGTCACATCGAGCGGCTTTTCAGGATCAACCCGGTCGCACTGGCATACGATCTCCACCCCAATTATCTTGCAACTCGCTATGCAAGAGAGCGCGCCGAGCATGATCGCTTGCCGTTGGTTGGTGTTCAGCACCACCATGCCCATATTGCAGCCTGCATGGCAGACAATGGCTTGCCAGCGGATAAGCCTGTGATTGGCATAGCTTTCGATGGTACCGGCTATGGAGAGGATGGCGCAATATGGGGAGGCGAAATCCTCGTGTCAGACTACGCGGGTTACGAGCGGATTGCCCATCTTTCGTACACTCCCCTGCCCGGAGGCGATGCCGCCACCCGGAAACCAGCCAGGACCGCATTGGCTTACCTGTGGAAGGCTAACCTCGAGTGGGATGAGCAGCTTGCCCCAGTAAAACATCTATGCGCAGATGAACGGACAGCAATCCGCTCTCAGCTTGAGCACCAGATCAATGCCCCCGTCACTTCCAGCATGGGAAGGCTGTTTGATGCAGTGGCATCCATATGCGGGGTCAGGCAGCAAGTCAATTACGAAGCCCAGGCAGCTATTGAGCTTGAAGCCCTGGTCGATCCGCAAGAGACCAAGGCCTATTCCATGGAGCTTGTCAAGTCTTCCAATCAGATGCTGCCAGATAACCAATCTCTCACAACATCTGATACGGTATTTGTTATTTCACCCGACAAGCTGATCGAAGAACTGATAAACGATCTCGCCAATCATGTGCCCGTCCCGGCCATCGCGGGACGCTTTCACAATGGAATTGCCCAAATGGTTTTAGAAACTTGCCGGTGGATTCGCGTAAATCGCGGGATAAACGATGTTGTTCTCAGCGGGGGTGTCTGGCAAAATATCACGCTGTTTGAAAAAACCATCGCGTTATTAAATTCAGATCGATTTGAGGTATATTTTCACCAACAAGTGCCCCCGAATGACGGCGGTATCGCCCTGGGTCAGGCTGCCATCGCTGCTCATCGGTTAAAGCTCTAACACGGAGGAAATCATGTGCTTGGGAGTACCCGGTAAAATTGTAGAGATTTACGAATCGAATGGCCTGTCCATGGGTAAGATCGATTTCGGTGGCGTGACCCGCGAAGCATGCCTGGCATATGTCCCAGAAGCGGTGATCGGTGACTACACTGTAATCCATGTCGGCTTCGCCTTGCATCTCATCAGCGAGCAAGAAGCCCAAGAAACCCTTTCCCTATTACAACAAATAGCAGATATGGGTGATGATGACCCATTTGCGGAAATCTAGCCGCCACCCATGCCGGTGAATGTGAGTTTAGAAGACAGCAGATACCGATGAAACATATTACTGAATATCGTGATGCGCACCTTGTTCATGGTGTTTTAGGAGAGATCCGCCGGACAGTTACCCGCCCCTGGGTATTCATGGAGATTTGCGGTGGACAAACTCACGCCATCATGCGCCATGGGCTGGACCAGCTTCTGCCGCCTGAGATCGAACTGGTACACGGCCCTGGTTGCCCAGTATGCGTGACGTCGTTGGAATTGATCGATAAAGCCCTGGCAATCGCTTCCATGCCAGACGTGATCTTCACCTCATTCGGAGATATGCTGCGCGTCCCGGGCTCAGCCCGCGACTTGTTCTCCGTTCGCGCCTCTGGGGGTGACGTGCGGGTGGTGTACTCCCCGCTCGATGCATTGAAGATTGCCCAAGAGAACCCGCAGAAAGAAGTGGTATTTTTTGCGATCGGCTTCGAGACTACCGCGCCGGCCAATGCGATGAGTGTACTACAAGCGCAGCATCTAGGCATCCAGAATTACAGCGTTCTTGTCTCGCATGTGCGTGTTCCCCCGGCAATGCACGCAATCCTCAGCTCGACCCAGAATCGCGTCCAGGCATTCCTGGCAGCAGGTCACGTGTGTGCCGTCATGGGTTATTGGGAATACCCGCCTATTGCTGAAAAGTACCAAATCCCGATTGTTGTGACTGCTTTTGAACCGCTTGATCTGGTACAGGGTATCTTGATGGCTCTCCGCCAGTTAGAATCCGGCTCTTGCAAGGTAGAGAACGCCTATGGGCGCGTTGTTACCTTTGAAGGGAACGTCCCGGCACAACAGGTAATCAACCGGGTTTTCATGAATTGCGATCGAAAATGGCGAGGCATCGGCGAAATCCCGGATTCGGGCTGGTGCTTGCGACCCGAATTCAGCAGCTATGATGCCGAGTTGCGATTCTCCGTCCAGCAGATCTCACCCGAAGAGTCTCCCTTGTGCATCGCAGGGCAAATCCTGCAAGGGATCAAGAAACCTCATCATTGCACGGCATTTGGGACGTTATGCACACCGGAGCATCCCCTGGGTGCAACCATGGTTTCATCCGAAGGCGCTTGCGCCGCTTATTACCGCTACGCGTACCAACAGGCCAACTCGAGGTTACATGACTGAAGATCAATCCACTCTCCCAAATATAGAAGGCCTAGTCTGCGCAGTCCCTCTTGGACATAGCGAGCAAATCGTGCTTGGTCATGGCAGCGGTGGTCAAATGTCTCACAACCTGATCGCGCGCCTGTTTCTACCGTCCTTTGATAACCCGGCATTGCGTGCCGGGGATGATGCCGGGGTCGTAATACCTCAGCCGGGGACAAAGCTAGCAATCAGCACGGACTCGCATGTTGTCACTCCCCTGTTCTTCCCAGGCGGAGATATCGGCAAGCTGGCGGTATGCGGTACAGTGAATGATGTAGCAATGATGGGAGCCACTCCCCTCTACCTGACAGCCGGCTTTATCCTCGAAGAGGGTCTCCATGTTGAGGTCTTAGAAAAGGTAATCGCCTCGATGAGATCAGCCGCGGCTGAAGCGGGTGTACACATCGTGGCAGGTGATACCAAGGTGGTTCAGAAAGGGAAAGCAGACAGCTTGTATATCAATACCAGCGGGGTTGGGATCATCGAACCAGGCATTGTCATCGGCGGCAACCAGGCACAACCAGGCGACATTGTCATTCTCTCCGGCCCGATTGGCGACCATGGAATAGCCGTCTTGGCTGCACGCGGCGAGCTGGGCTTCACCACCGATATCATTAGTGATGTTTCCCCCCTTAACCACCTGGTGGCAGCAATGCTAAAAGCCGGCAAGAAGAGCGTCCACGTTTTGCGCGACCCAACCCGAGGCGGCTTAGCGACTACCCTGAATGAGATTGCCCGGCAGTCTCAGGTTGGAATACACTTGAACGAAAACAGTATTCCTGTCCAACCTGGTGTAAGCGCTGCCTGCGAGATGCTTGGATTCGACCCGCTCTATGTCGCCAATGAGGGGAAATTAGTGGCTATCGTGGCAAAAGAGAAGGCTGAGGATGTGTTGAATGCGATGCGCATCTCTCGCTATGGAGAGAACACAGTGATCATCGGGGAAGTAAAGCCTGATCCCGCAGGGCGCGTTTTGATGAGAACTGCAATCGGCAGCTCACGAATTGTTGACATGCTTGCCGGGGAGATGCTTCCCAGGATATGTTAGTGGTTCAGGATAACCGTTACAAACTGATCAGGTGCGTTTCTCAATCTTTACCCAGGCATTAAAGCCGTCCAACTCGATATTCCGAGTGGCATTGGGGTAATCGAATAAACCACTGATCTGCTCTGGGGGGATAAAATGGCTGCGCATCAAAGCGAGTTTTTCGGCAACAGCAACCAGTTTTACAGAAAACTGGCGAACATCGGGCTCTTCAATAACGATCAGACCACCCTTCTTCAGCACGCGCCACATCTCTTGAGCTGTTTCCGCATGGTTACACACGTGATGCAATGCATCGATCATAATCACGCGCTCGAAGCTCTCATTCGGATAGGGCAAATACTCCGTGTGAGCGCAGGTCAGGTGCAGGCTATTATTGCCGCTTGCCTGGCGAAGCATACCGAACGATAAGTCAGAAACATAAATGCTGCCCGCATAATCTTTGATCACCTTCGAGATTCGACCGGTACCCCCTCCTGCATCCAATAACGGTCCCTGAATAGGCAGCCCAAAAATCCGAATAAGCTTCTCCGTATCCCGTACTGGAATCGCTCGCTCGTAAAATGGCGCAATGAAACCGAAGTGGTCGAATAATGGCATACTGCCTCTCAAGATACTAATAAATGAACCAGGCAATCCCCCTGGCTAAAGTCGCAGCAATCATCGCGATCAGGACCGTCAAACCAGCGATAGTTAACATATCGCGTTTTCCCAACTCACGTTTGAGCATAGCCAGAGTAGCCAGGCAAGGAATATAGAATACCACAAATACCGTAAATGTTATCATCTGGATCGCTGTCAATCCTTGGGAGAAGTTGGTGACATTTAACGCCTGGCGCAGCATAATTAAGGACAATTCCTTGCGCAATATCCCAAAAATCAAGGGCACGCCGACTTCATAAGGCAATCCCAGGAACCAGGTGATCGGAAGCACCAGCAAGTTAATCATTCTGGCAAGATTATAGTAATTCAAAATAGATAGAATTATGCTTCCGATGATTAAGATCGGCCACGCTTCAACGACAAACTCGCGCGCACGAAACCAGGCTTTTTGGAATACGGTTTTGATGGTGGGCACGCGGTATACCGGCATTTCCAGGATCAAGCCTGGCGTGTCTTCTGGCAACAGAGCTGAGATGATCCTGCCGGTGACCGCTATCACAAAAAGGTTGAATAAGTAGATCCATAACGCCACGACAGGTCCCAGGTAGAATGCAACCAACCCAAAGACGACTGCCAGCCTAGCTGCGCAGGGTACCAGCGTCGCCAAAGCCGAAGCCAGGTAGCGGTCTCTCCGCTCCTCTAGCATGCGCGTCGACATCACCGCCGGGACATTGCATCCATACCCTAATATGAACGGGACTATAGCCTTCCCGTGCAAACCCATGCGATGCATGAGGGCATCCATCAAAAAAGCCACCCGAGGAAGGTAGCCCACATCTTCTAAGAATCCCAGACCCAACAAGAAAGGCAGCAAATAAGGCAGGACAATCGCTACGCCACCGGCAACCCCTTGTAATGTCCCTGTTACCAGTTCTGCCAGGAAGGGGTAATCACTCAAAATTCTCGACAAGTACACGTTAAGCAGGTCAAAAAACCGTAATAGGGGCTCTTCCAGACTCGATCCCAGGCTATATATGATTTGGAAGAAGGTAAACAAGATAACTATAAGTGCTACGTACCCCCAAAAAGGGTTCAATAAGATATCATCCAGGCGATCTCGCCAGGAAACATGACGCTCTCCCTGCTGTACTACCCGCCTGGCAAGGTTAGCCGCCAACCCATGCCTTTCTGAACTTAATACCCAGCTTGCATCTTGGCCTCTATCCCGAATTATTTTCTTGTTTATGGATGTTATAAATGGAAGTATTTCTGGATTTCTACCTTGCTCAAGCGATATCAGGTGCTCGTTTCTTTCCAGCAACTTAACTGCAAGCGGTTCGGGATGGAAATTTGCTATCTGACCGTCTAACTTACTGATTACCGCTTGAATAGCATCTTCGATATCTTTGCCATACATCGGCCGAACCGGGAGTCTGCCAGATCGTCCAAGCTCAAGCGCTGTTATGAATAAATTTCGTACGCCGCGTCCTCGGCTCGCGACTAGAGGCACTACCCGTGTCCCCAGCCGATTCTCTAATTCAGGTCCATCAATCACCATCCCCATCCGGGTCGCTTCATCCATCATGTTAAGCGCTACCACCACGGGTATCTGTAGCTCTAACAGCTCCAGAGTCAACCCCAGACCTTGGGAAAGATGCGATGCATCGACGACATTAATGATTACATCTGCAGAATGGGAAAAGAGATATTTGAGTGTCTCTCTCTCAGCAGGATTTGAGCCGCTCAGGGTGTAGGTACCGGGCAGGTCGATCAGCTCGAACACCTCACCCAGGACACGAACTTTGCTTCCGGTATAGGTTACCGTTGTACCCGCAAAATTTCCCGTTTCTGCTTTATAACCAGCAACTTGATTAAATAGTGTGGATTTCCCACAATTAGGTTGTCCAATCAGCACAAATCGCATGGAGGCGTGCACTCTTCGACTTCAATTTTTCGGGCGATCCCCTGACCCAGTGCAAGTTCTCTTCCGGAAATTTCAAGCAGGACTGGCCCGCCAAAAGGAGCCTGCCGGATCACCCGAGCGTAATCCCCAGGCATAAAACCAATATTTCTCAACTTAATATCCAAACCACCTCCACCCGAAATACTGATTACTCGTATCCATTTCCCGCTATCGACTCTCAATAAATTCATGAATGTTCCCTGTTTGTAATTAATTCTGTCGATGCTGTATGAGTGGATTATAACCAGTTTCCAATCCATATTCAGTGATTTTGATCACATTTTTATTAAAAATTTTGTCACATTATTCGCGCAACAGCATAATAAATTGAGTGCTTTCAGGAATTATCTGAAAACACTCATATATCTCACTAATTGGCTTTATTTATTTCTGTCTTTACAAACTAATCGTTGCCCCGATTGATAAGCTTATTTTCCATTCTTAAACACAGATGGAAGGAAATAATCCAAACCCTCAAGACCAACCTCGCGATAGTTGACAATAACCAGGTTTTTCTCGCAACCTTCATTCCCTGCGAACGTGCTAAAATATATTTTTTCAGAGAGAGGTATTCCGGTAAGATCAAATAGTTGAATCCAAAGAGCACCCTCTGAAGCAATCGGTTGGTCGGCTAGCTTGACGATAAAACCACCTGGACCGAGCACCGGTGATCCACCGGTTAATGCCAAAGAAAGGATCAAGTTCCCATCTAAATAACCACCCACCTCGGTGATCAACCCGCTGACAGGCTCGTCGTTCTTACTGAATACCTGTCCACCAACGCCCATCCAGTTGCAGCCCGCGTCCAGATCTGCGAAATTTGCTGTGAAAGCCGGGGTACCAACCTGTAGAATATACCGGTATTCCTCAGGGATTTGGGTTGCACTCTTTATAGTTGGAGACGGCTTAGGAGCAATCATTTTTACAGGAGTTGGCGAAGGCTGTGTTGGAGTGGCAACACTCGGTGAAGTTGGTTCAGGCTCAAGCATTTCCTGAACGACGGCGGTTGGGGTTTGATCTGGAATTTGCAGGGTTGCTGGCACTGGTGATTGGATAGAACCTGTGGGTATTGAGCATGCTGTGAGGAGCAGGGTGATGAGAACAAAAATATATGGATGTTTATACATGAAATTGCTCCTGGTGATAAGGCTACATGAGTTTGTTCGTTATTCCTGAGGTACAAGTTCTGTGCCGATTTTTCCTCCTGATCGCGAAAGCGACGGGTATATATATTATAGATTATCGGTCGAAATCCAATATTCTTTACACCGGGAGGGATTCCTATGCAATCTATCCAAGGCAATCGAGTATCCTGGCTGGGATTTAGTGTAATCCTACCATTATTTTTCCTGATTTTAGCCTTGCTATCGTCCCATCAAATCGGACATGCAAATCAGGCACCTGAGGTCAGCGGCACGCCACAGACAACCCCCACACCCACAGGCACCTTGGCTGCCGACCAATGGATACAGTTACCGGTAACAGAAACCGTAACCATCCCCACGGCAACAAACACAATAACTCCCTCGATCACTTTCACACCCACTTTCACCGCAACGATCACTCCCACCATCGCACCTACGCCTACCGCTTCCCTCACTCCAACTGCGACTCCGAATCCCTTCTCATACCTTCCGTTAATCTTTCGGCAACCAACCCCAATTCCCTATATACCTCCGGATACAGATTTATTTTGTGATGCGTTATACCAGGATTTACCCATTCCAGACAATAATCCAACAGGGATTTCCCACACGATATGGGTTGGTGATCCCCGCATCATCGTTGATCTGGATGTGGTGTTAGACATCAAACACACCTGGGTTGGCGACCTGGTTGCTAGGCTGACTCATCTTGAAAGCGGCAAATCTGTCGAGCTTCTCAATCGACCGGGGCTTCCAGCAAGGGAGCAAGGCTGCAAGGAAAACAATGTTTCTGCAATTTTGGATGATGACATCTCATCCAGTGTGGAGGACAAGTGCGTTGTCAGTCCAGCAGCGATATCTGGAATATATATGCCCAACCAACCGCTCAGTGTTTTTGACAGTGAGAGCATCGCCGGTACCTGGCGGATAGACGTTGCTGACCACTACCAGAATGACACCGGCGCCCTCTCAGGATGGTGCTTGGTGGGCAAGATCAGCCCGTATGGGCAAACCCCCACCCCGGCTCCACCGCCGCCCTCTGTACCTCCGGTAGCGATCATTACCGGTGTAACCGGACGCAAGCAGGCTCTCCCTCTGGATTGCGAGACGCGCTCAGCGGTTGACTGGGCTAACTATTTTGGGTATTACATAAATGAGATTACTTTCTTCAACCAGCTCCCCATTTCTGACAATCCGGATAAAGGCTTCGTTGGCAATGTGAATGATCCGTGGGGTAAAATCCCACCCAACTCCTACGGTGTGCACGCCGAGCCTGTGGCGGCGCTGCTCAGAGCTTATGGATTGCCCGCCTACGCCCATCGCCCACTGAGCTGGGATGCTCTCCGCGCCGAAATTGCAGCTGGAAGACCTGTGATTGTTTGGATCGTTGGATCAGTGCAAAATGGGATCCCGGTTTATTTCACACCGCCCGATGGATTAGACACCATTGTAGCCCGGTATGAACATACAGTTGTCGTTACCGGCTATACCCAAGATAGTGTTTATTACCTGAATGGGGATACGATTTACACCCGCTCTGTAAACCAGTTCTTAGATTCTTGGTCTGCTCTGGGCAATATGGCGATTACGACAAATCCTTGATGAACCTCACATAGCAAAACAGGTACTGATACTTTCCAACCGTTTCAATGATAGATACCATTACAGGCTGTACAAATATCAATATTCATCATCATCAATCCAGAGATCGTCCTCCTCATCTTCGATCTCCATCTCGTCCCATTCATCAATCTCTTCAGTTTCGTCCGCTTCCCAGGTTCCGTCTTCCTCAATGTCAGCAGAACGCTTGTAGGTCATACAACCCATATCTGGATCGATCTCGATAGCGGCGGCTCCACAATACCCATCGTCCAACAAAATACAATCGATGTAGTGACAACGAATCCGAGGCATCTTACCCTCCCAAACTATGGATAGTCTCTGGCTCTGGCGAACCACGAACCAGGCGAATTATTGCAACGATTAACAACAAAACCATCACAATTGCAGATAGAACACAATACGGGCAAATTGCGTACAGAACCGCAACCTCAATATACGTTAGATACGCCGAGTACAGAGTCCCGGCAAGGGTGATACCGAAAATAATTAGGGGAACGTTCGCAGACCAAAACCCCTGTTGCTGCTCTAGATAAAGCAAAATAATGAGCACTAAGTATGCCCCCATACCCAAAAGAGCGATCGGGATTCCAGCGATTTCAGCGTAGGAACTGTTCGAGACCGTCTGACATTCACCAGATGTACCGCAGAATACTTCTGTATGGGAGATTTTTACCCAGGTAAGGTAGGCTGAGTCGATTAACCCAATCGTTGCCAGGATATAAGATATCAGTCTCAGGTTCTTGTCCATTCGCATATAGATATTTCCTTACCAATAAATGATGAAAACGACATCCATTACTCGTCTAATAACCAGCCTTCAACTTGCGCGCCGACCGGCAGTGATTTTACCTCAGATGGGATTAAAAGCAAAGCATTCGCCTGTACCAGAGAGTATAAATTTCCGGAACCCTGGTGACCGGTGAGCTTTCCAGTCCACTTTCCATCCTGGTTGCGCACAATAGCGCGCAAATAGCTTTCACGCCCATCCGACTCGATCGATTCCTCGATCTCAACCTGGATCATGGGTCGTTGCCAGGACAATCTGCCCTGAAGCTTCATGATGACAGGCCGTACAAATATCTCGAATCCCATATAAGCAGAGACCGGATTTCCGGGTAAGCCGATAAACGGAATGTGCTGATAGCTGCCATAAGCCAATGGTTTACCCGGTCGCATATTGACTCGCCAAAGGGTTATTTCTCCCTCTTTCTGGACCAGAGACCGGACGAAATCGAACGAGCCCACGCTTACCCCTGCTGATGATAATATCAGGTCCACATTCTCGCCAACGGCGCGGTAAAACACATTGCGGATCTCGTCTTGGTTATCAACAACAATCCCCAGATTGATCACTTCTGCTGAGTATTTCTCCAACAAGGAAACCAGCATCGGTGTGTTCGAGTCGAAAATCTTTCCCGGCTGGAGCAGCTCACCAGCGGGTACAAGCTCATCTCCGCTAGAAAATACCGCTATCCGAGGCATGCGATGAACCGCTACCATCGAATAGCCCAGCGTCGCCAGCATACCAATCTGCTGTGGCCCCAACTGGGTACCTAAGGTCAAGATAAGATCGCCTTTGCGGACATCCTGCCCGACCGGACGAATAGAGTCGCCAGGACCGGCTGGCTTTAATATCTCCACCCTTCCAGGGAGTACCTGGTCCGATTCTAATGATTCAAAGCGGGTATGCTCTACGGGGACAACCGCGTCGCAATCTTCAGGGAGGGGAGCTCCAGTCATGATCCGAGCTGCCTGACCTTCTGCAACTTTTATATGCTGGTGCTTCCCGGCTGGTATATCTCCGACAACTGTCAGTAGAACCGGATTATCTTGAGTCGCACTGGCTATATCTGATGAATGGACGGCAAACCCATCCATGCTGGAATTTGCAAACAGCGGTAAATCCAGGAGTGAGTAGATATCCTCAGCCAGGGTACGGCGATATACCTGCTCTAATGGTAGCTTTTGAGGCTCCGTGGGTTTAATTTCTTTCAGGATAAAACGTTGAGCTTCTGGTACACTAAGCAATTCGCTCATCGTCGCGTTACACCTGCCCATTCAAAGGTTGACAAGTTTGTGGCTGGTCATGGCGGTAGATTATACCATTTTTGATGTAGGAAGAAACACTGATCTGAAATACCCCCGTGCTTATAAGATCCGGTAGTGAATTGATTATTCCATCTTTTTTGCCCTTATCCCGGACGGATGCGTTGCGCCTCCAAGACATTGGGTAGATTCTCCAATCGATCCAATATTCTGCTCAATTCCGCGATATCCCGAACTTCCAGAGTTAGATCAAATGTAGCCAGGTTTTGGCTGACATCCACCGAAACCCCGGTCATATTGATTCCCTCGTCAGAAATCAACGTGGAAACATCCTTCATCAAACCATTGCGATCGTAAGCCTTGATCCTTACCGGCACGGGGTAGGTGCGCCTTGCCTCGCCCCAGCTAACCCGCACCAGGCGCTCGCGATCATGGATCCGCAGCATATTGGGGCAGTCTCGCCGGTGGATCGTCGCGCCTCTGCCTCGGGTGATATAGCCCACAATCTCATCACCGGGAGCAGGGTTGCAGCAGCGGGCCATATTGGTAAGTAACCCTCGCAACCCCAGCACACTGATCGTATCATCCCCGCGTGGAGGCACGGTAGCTGCTTTCTGCGGGGTTAAGACAGCCTGCTCCTCTTCCTTGTTGCCTAGATTGAGGTGGTTGACAAGTCGTCCAAACCCAAGATCACCGCAGCCGATAGCTTCATACAGGCTATCAATTGTGCGATAATCGAACTCTCTTGCCAGGCGGTCGAAATTGACATCCGTCAACCCAAGCCGGCGCAGCTCTTTATCTAGCATCAATTTTCCCTGGCTGATGTTTTGATCCCGAGCTTGCTTTTTGAACCATTGGCGGATCTTCGAGCGTGCTCGCTGTGTCTTGACCAGTCCCAGGTTAGTATTCAACCAATCTCGGCTCGGACCGCCTCGTTTTGCAGTCAGGACTTCTACCTTGTCCCCTGTCTTTAGCGTGTAATCCAATGAAACCAGTTTGCCGTTGATCTTAGCCCCACGACAACGGTGACCGATATCCGTATGAACATGGTAAGCGAAATCTATCGGAGTTGACCCAGCGGGCAGATCAATCACGTCGCCTTTCGGGGTGAATACATACACACGATCCTGGAATACATCAGTTTTCATACTATCCAGGAACTCGCGAGCGTCATCGACATCTTGCTTCCATTCCATCAATGAGCGCAGCCACAGGATTCGCTTTTCATAATCTTCATTGCGAACTGCACCCTCTTTGTAACGCCAATGAGCTGCGATACCGTATTCTGCATTGATGTGCATTTCTGGCGTACGGATTTGAAGCTCGATCGTTTTACCGTCATCAAAGAGCACTGCAGTATGCAAAGAACGATAGAAATTATCCTTTGGTACAGCAATGTAATCGTCAAACTCCCCTGGAATTGGGCGCCAATGGGTATGAATTACCCCCAAGGCAGAGTAGCAGGATGGGATATCCGGAACAACGATCCTGACACCGCGCACATCAAATACCATATCAAATGGAACTCCTTTGCGCGCCATCTTTTTATGGATTGAAAAGATATGCTTCGGACGCGCCGATACCTCTGCTGCGATACCTGACTGGGATAATAAGGTGATTAATTTTGTTCTGATCTCGCTCATCTCTTGCTCTCGCTGCGAACGGCGAGAGTCCAGGTATTCCGCAATCTCACGATAGGTTGTCGGATTAACATGCCGAAATGCCAGATCTTCTAACTCCCACTTGATCTGCCAGATACCCAGCCGGTTTGCCAGAGGAGCAAAGATATCAAGAGTTTCCTGGGCAATGCGGCGGCGCTTGTGCTCAGGCATATAGCCCAAGGTACGCATATTGTGCAACCGGTCTGCAAGCTTGATCAGAACAACATTGATATCCTCGCCCATGGCGAGAAATGTTTTACGTAATGTCTCGCTCACCAGATCGTGCTTGCGGCTACGCACCAGCTGAGCCGCCTCAACTTCTGGGTCTGGCAATCCGCGGCGCTCAGCGATCTGGCGCTCTTCTTCCTCTTGGGTAACCTGGTCCTGGTGCTGATCGCCTCGAGAAACTCGTGGAAGCTGGGTAAGCTTTGTAACACCATCCACCAGCATCGCGATTTCTTCGTCGAAATCACGCTCTATGTCATCCAGTGTGATATGGGTGTCTTCAACTGTGTCGTGGAGCAGACCGGCTGCGATAACCGCAGGGGGAACGCGCAGTTCTGCCAGGATGGAGGCTACTGCCAGGCAATGATTGACGTATGGCTCACCCGAAGCGCGCTTTTGTCCTTCGTGAGCTTTATCCGCTACCCGATAAGCGCGTTGAATAAGTTCACGATCAGCCAGAGAATAATTCTCTGGTAAATTCTCCATTAAGGTCTCTATCCGCAGCCCAAACACCAAATCATTGTGACAATAATTTTTCTACCTGTTCTTGTGTGGGGAGAGCAGGAATTGCACCCCTCTCCAGGGTAGTTAATGCGCCTACTGCATTGGCATACCGGCAAATCTCAATAATCTCAGCCTGATTATCCCAGCACCCAGGGTTTTGCAATAAACCTCTCAACAATCCTGCCACAAACCCATCCCCGGCGCCCGTCGTATCAACCGGATCGATATCAAATCCCGCTACATCACCAAAAAATGCGGGGGTTATGTAGCGACAACCCTCCCCACCTCGGGTTACAACCAGCAATCTCAGCCGATTGTGCCATAATTTTTCAGCACCCAGATTGAGATCCAACTCGCCGCTCAGAAAGTGTAGCTCTTCCTCGCTGACTTTTATAACAGTAGCTTTCGTCCAGGAGCTCATGATGCCTTCCCTGGCAGCCTGAGCGTCAGGCCAAAGATTTAGCCTAAGATTTGGATCATAGGAGATTAATAAGCCCGCCTCTAATGCAGCATCAATTGCCCGAAGCGTAGCGCTTTTTGAAGGCTCACTAATGAGGCTGATGGATCCGTAATGGAAAATCCTGGCAGAATGAATATATTCTACATCCACCTCTACAGGAGAAAAAAGCATATCTGCACTGGGATGGCGGTAGAACATAAACTCTCTCTCCCCGTCGGGGCCGAGGGAAACAAACGCCAAGGCAGTCCGCGCTTCGTCCGCGAAGCGTATTGTGGAAACATCCACCAGATTGTCTTTTAGCACCCCCACCAGAAAATGCCCAAATGCATCATTGCCAACCTTTCCCATGAAACCTGCAGCCACTCCCAGGCGCGCCAGGCCTACAGCTACATTCGCAGGCGCTCCACCAGGGGCTTTTTTGAATGCCGGAGCATCAATTAAGGACACGTTCGAAACAGTCGGGACAAAATCGATCAGCAGTTCGCCAAAAGTGATGACATCAGGCATTGATGGGCTCTCCTTCCAACTCTCCTGGGAGTCTTCTCGCTGGGTGGTCTGTCTCCCTGAGAATTATATTCTAAAAACAAATAACACCCTCGATATATCCTGACCAATATTCGTAGCAATTACGCAGTTTAGGGGTAAACGGCAGTGTATGGGCGAGGGTTGCTCGCCCATACACTATCATCTTCCCACCACTACGTTACCCTAACTTTGAAAAACCTGATGCGATTGGTGTATTTCACCTATGCGAAAACACTTATACTAATCTAAATATTATCAGAATAGTCCTCTGTGCACTTAATATGGTAAAATCAATATACTATGCAAGAGTCCCCAATACTGTATCCATAAACAATACCACCGCAACCCAGCCGTACATCTCCGGAGGAAATCCGCGCTCAGCAACGAATATTGTGGATCATCCTTGGCGCCTTGGGGATTGTATTGGTTGCCACCATCCTCTTCATATACTTTTTATTACTTCCTACCACCGACACCTCCAAAATCAGGGATGTTGTCTTAATATTCATGGCACTGGTCTCGTTGGTTTTGATGGTCACCCTGGTTATTTTGATATACCAGCTATCCATTTTGATAAACTTGTTGCAGAACGAAATCAGACCAATCGTTAATTCAACCAACGAAACAGTCAACACTTTACGCGGTACAGCTAACTTTTTAAGTGATAATCTGACTGAACCAGTCATTAA
>JBFYSV010000193.1:0-3251 GCA_041301185.1 Anaerolineae bacterium | reverse complement strand
ATCTCATCGTGCTGGATATCATGCTGCCCGACATCGATGGCTATGAAGTCTGCCGCACCCTGCGAACCAACACGCGCACCAGCCATATCCCGGTCATCTTCCTGACGCAAAAGGATGAGCGCAGCGACCGCTTGCAAGGATTGGAGCTCGGTGCTGATGATTACATCACCAAGCCTTTTGACATCGAAGAATTGAAGTTGCGCGTCCAGGGCGCCATCCGGCGATCGGAACGGGAGAGCCTGACCGATCCCCGTTCAGGATTGCCGGCTGGTCGCCTTATCGAGGAGCAATTGCGCCGTACCATTCGGGAGACTGGATGGGCTTACATGGATGCCCGGATCAATTTCTTTGACCAGTTCAAGGATGTTTACGGCTTTGTGGCTGGCGATGACGTGCTTCGCTTTGCAGCCATGGTGATTGGCGAAGTTGTTGACGAATTGGGAACATCCAACGATTTTATCGGCCATGCTGGCGGCGATAACTTCATTATCATTACAGCGGAGACTGCGGCAATGGCAATCAAGGATCGGTTGAAATCTCGGTTTGCCGAAGAGGTCCTTACCCATTACAACTTCATGGATCGCCAACAGGGATATATTATGGCCAATAATGCAGAAGGCCAATTGGAGAAAAATCCTCTCATGACAATGGCGGTTGGCATCGTTACGCCCAAGAATCAATCCTTTGCCGATATCCGTGAAATCACCGAAATGGCTGCTGAAATAAGACGCCAGGATGCCGCCGGTAACACACTTGTAAGAGGATAGAAATTCCAGTTATGTTCCAAGGGCAGACGGTATTCTTGGGGATTGGCTTGCTCCTGACCGGCTTGGCATTGTTCCTGCTGGTCTGGGGTTTGCTCCGTCTGGTTTCCCGACAAAAACCTGTCCAGAGTACTTCCCTTCCATCCCTTCCAATTAATCAACCTGCTAACGCCCATGTTGTCCTTCTGGTGGAGCCCGGAGGAAGGCTTGAATACCTTAGCCCGGCAGCCCGCGAATTATTTGGCGTGCGTCAGGGTGAGTACCCCGGATTGGAGGCACTTGCACGACGTATCCGACCAAGTGATGAGTTTCTGATGCTTTGTTCTGAAGAAGGAGAAACCCGCTTATCCGTTGACGGTCGTCCCATGGATGGGATTTCCTACTGGATACCAGCAGGGAATGGCCTTCTGGTTACCTTGCGCAAGCCAGAACTCAAGGCATCATTGTCGGCCGATGCCAAAGATGTTCCTGTTCCGATTGCAAAAATTTTGATGGATTTCAGCGGTCAGTTTCGATTGAGCAGGGGCTTCGAGCCACCATTCAGGCTGTTTTGGAATTCATTGAGCGCCTTGTCCCGGCAGATATGATCGAAATTCGCATTCTTGACCCCGAAAAAAAAATGTTGACCGCTTTCCGGTTAGGAAACGGCCAATTGGGAAAGCGCGAGGTGGTAAGTGGAATCCCACAACCTCCTGGAGGCTATACTGCCTTATTGCTCGAAAATCAGTCGCCTTTGTTGGTGAAAGATACACAATCCTTCACGGAAGTATACTCCGAAACGAATGGGGAAATCCCTTTTCGCTCATTCATGGGTTTACCACTCCTTGCCGGTAACGAACTGATTGGCACATTGGAAATTGGCATAAAGACTCCCGATGGCTTCACAACCGATGATATGGGAATCATCAACCTTGTTATTGGGCAGGCCGCGAATGCAATCAGAAGCGCGGCCCTGCTCCAGGAAGAACAGGAACGAGCCGCCGAATTTGGCGGTTTGGCCAACCTGGCCCAAGCCATTGGTGCGACAAGGGATGTTCGTGAACTGTTCAATCGGTTGGTTCAAAGCCTTGCCCCCCTGTTTGATGTGGAAATCCTGGGCTTCCTGTTGTATGACGAGGATCGTCGCACACTTGAAGCGCAAGAACCCTTTATTGGTCTCCCTTCCCAGTTCATTGAACTCTACCGTGTAACGATTCAGCCTGGAAGCACTGCCGAAGAAATATACCTTTCACAAGAAACGCTAATCACCGAGAATGCAGTCGAGGATCAAACCTGGTCGATTATGGGGTTGCAGGATGTTGCCCGAGCTGCCAGCATTCGCAATGCCGTTTTGATACCTTTGGTGTCGAACGATCATATTTTGGGGTATCTACAAGTCTCCAATCATCGGCGTTCATCATCATTCTCACCCGCCGAGTTACGTTTGATGGGCATCGTTGCCGATCAAGCGGCAGCGATTATCGAGAACATCACCGTTGTACAGCAAACCCGCCTGCGGGTGAAGCGCTCTGAAGCATTGCGGCGAATCGCCAGTCTGGCCAGTTCCTCCGCCACACAGGATGAGATCATTCAATTCTCATTACAGGAACTGGTGCGCCTGCTAAAGGCTGATTTTTCTGCGGTACTCCTTCTTGACGATATTCAGGGAGTTCTGGAATTACACAAGAAATCCATTTTAGGTTCAACCCTTGAGATTGCGGTTGCCAACTTCCATATGACTGCTGATGACCCTCAATTCCATCTGACAGTCACAAATAGCAAACATTCATATGTATCCGGGCATCTGGCTGAGGAACAGCATATCATCCCAATGTACCACTGGCTTAGTGATACATTGAAGATGAAATCCATAGTTATTGTTCCAATGATCACCCGCAACAACTCTATCGGTGAGTTGATCATGGCTGGAAAAGAGATCGATTTCTTCAATGATTATGACCTGCAAATCATTACATCTGCAGCTGGACAACTGGCCATAGCCATTGAAATTGCACCACTTTTTGCTCAAACAGATGAGTCGCTGCGCGGCCGAGTAGATCAACTTGCCGCGCTAACGCGCCTCCACCGTGAATTGAGCCTAAGCCAGGAATTAGGTCGGATTCTTCAGATTCTATACGATGAAAGTCTGCAATCCACCAAGGCAGATTGTGGAACTATCTTGTTTTATGGAGCAGATGCTGAACATGGCACAAGCATAGAGCATTATGTTGGTGATATACCAGTTGAAAACCTGTCATCTCTGGAGTCAGCAGTTCTTCAAAGCAAGAAATCCATTGTAGTGGACGATTTTACTCGGGCTGAGTACCAGCCAATGCATGAATGCGTGCAATCTGCATTGGTGGTACCCATTACTTACCGGAATAAAGTTACGGGGCTTATACACCTGCACGCTGGGCAAAAATCACATTTCAATGAAGCGAACCTTGAAATGATCCAGAGTCTGGCTGTACAGGCCGGCATTGCACTGAATAACTACCAGGATAATCA
>JBFYSV010000190.1:0-8301 GCA_041301185.1 Anaerolineae bacterium | reverse complement strand
GGACCGGTATCGCTTACCGTTATCCGAGCACTTGAGGTCTCTTTTCCAAGTCCAATCACAATTTCCCCGCCAGCAGGAGTATAACGGATGGCATTACCAATCAGGTTAACCAATACTTGTTTCAAGCGGTCATAATCCCCGCAAACCAGTACCTGGTCGATATCACCCAAACGCATTTTCAAACGATCTTTCGCCAGGACACTCATTTGCTGCAGCACTTCCAAAACCAAAGTATCCAATTCCACCAGGCGACGATCCAGCGGCAGCTTACCAGACTCCGCTTGCGCCAGCAGTAACAGATCGCCCACCATTCTGGTCAGCCGGTCGACTTCACTCTGAATACTATCCATCGACTCAACATCCAGCTGATCCATACGCCGCATCAAGTCTACATTCCCACGGATTACCGTCAACGGCGTGCGCAGCTCATGACCCACGTCTGCCAGAAATCGTCGCTGGGTTAAGAACAAGTTCTCCAGACGGCTCAAAGTTTGGTTAAAAGCGCTGATCAGCTGGCCGACCTCATCCCCAGGCGGCCCACTATAAGGGATTCTTCGAGATAAGTCATCTGCGCGTGTGATCTGGAGAGCCACCTGAGTGACATCCCCCAACGGAGCCAATGCCTGGCGGGTAATAATCCAGCCCGCTAACCCGGCAACGACCATGGCAATCAGAGTCCCGGTAACCAGCACTACAAGCAAGGAACGCTGGGTGGCATCCACAACCGCCATACTGGTAGCAACCTGCAACGTCCCAACCGACCGGCTGCTCTGCCCGACCACCAGCGGCACTGTCAGGCTGCGCAGATGAACAGTCCCAAATGCCGTATCGAGATTAATATCCCGGAATAACGGTTGGGTAGCATTTAAGCCTGCCGAGTCCAATGGGATATTCAAGCGAGGGGTGTTGGTATATTTTAATGATTTATCCCGCCCCCAAATCTGGTAGATAATTCCCGGGGTAAGCTCCTGGGTGGAGGAGGCATCAAACCCTAAGGTTCCAGATGAATCCACGAAGATATCTGGCCAGATGTCATCCACTGCCCCGACCAGGATATTATCGACTTGTTCCGTGAGGCTAAAACTGACCGCGCCGTAGACTGCCACTCCAAACAGCAGCAGGATTCCCCCGACTATTGTCGTGTAAAAAACAGCTAAACGAGCGCGTAAGGACATCCTGAAATTCCACCAACCAGGCAGCCAGCCGTTTATATTAACATTGGCTATGCTGAATAATCAGGCAGTTAGTTTGACTCGCGCAGAACATACCCCATACCGCGAACGGTATGGATCAAGCGTGGCTCGTTATCCGACTCAAGCTTTTGCCGTAGATAACGGATATATACCTCGATAATATTACTTTCACCACCAAAATCATAACCCCAGACCCGGTCGAAAATCATATCGCGAGTCATCACCTGGCGCGGGTGGCGTAAAAACAGCTCCAGTAATTCGTATTCTTTAGCGGTGAGTGAAATGACACGCTCCCCACGGGAAGCCTGGCGTGTTCCGGTATCCAGCGAGAGATCTGCAAAGCGTAACACCTGGGGACGGGCAGGTTGCGCCCGGCGCAACAAGGCGCGGATGCGCGCCAGTAACTCATCCAGGTTGAAGGGTTTTACCATGTAGTCGTCCGCACCCATGTCCAGTCCCAGGATGCGGTCGTTCACGGTATCTTTGGCAGTTAAGATCAAAACCGGCACCGGACCACCCGCACGCAGCCGCCGGCAAACCTCCAACCCATCCATGCCGGGAAGCATCAAATCCAGCACAACCAAATCGGGAGGATTATCCCTCGCCAGGGATAAACCGGATTGACCATCCGCGGCGGTATCAACCTGATACCCTTCGTAAGCCAATCCGCGGCGAAGAAATTTTAAGATCGCCTCGTCATCTTCGATGATCAATATTCTTGCGCTCATAGAATCCTCCTCGGCATGAATATACCACAAGCAATCAAAAGAAAAAAGGCCGCGTTATCAGCCAACAGCCTGGCGGATGGCTGCCATATTTTGCTTCACACTGCCTTGAGAATTATAAATCCCACTACCAATTACCAAAACCGTCGCTCCTGCAGATACCACTTCACGTGCGTTCTCCACCTTGATCCCCCCATCCACTTCCAGCTCAACTTGCGATAAACCTCGTTCGTTCAGCATTCGCCGCAAGCGGTTAATCCGTTGTGTGCTGCCAGGGATATACACCTGGCCACCAAATCCCGGGTTAACAGACAACAACAATACCAGGTCAAGCTCGGGCAGGATTTCCTCAAGGGTCACCAGCGGCGTCGCTGGATTGATAGCAACCCCTGCCTTCACCCCGTTCTCCTTAATGCATTGAACCGTCCGGTGCAGGTGTACACAGGTCTCTACATGCACAGTTAGGATGTCAGCACCTGATCTGGCAAACTCGGGGATCATCCAGTCAGGATTGTCAACCATCAGGTGGACATCCAGGGCAACTCCACTGCCGGCAACCAGCGGCGCCAGGGCGGAGACAACCACCGGGCCAATGGTTAGATTGGGGACAAAATGCCCGTCCATGACATCTACATGGATATAATCCGCCCCGGCTAATATTGCATCCGTAACCTGCTCCCCCAGCCGAGAAAAATCTGCCGATAGTATAGACGGAGCGATTTTCACCGTCATCCCATTCCTCCAGCCTGTGAAGCCAAATCGTGGTCTAAAATCTTGACGCCAGCCTGGGTTGAGACAAACACCACGCTGGCCATATCGAGAAATAGCCCATGCTCGATAATCCCCGCTCGGTCCGCCAGCAAGCGTGCCAGATGGTAAGGATCGGCAATGCCACTACCAAACTGGCACAATGCCAGGTAATTACCATTATCGGTAACCACTGGCGAGCCGTCCTCTTCGTGCCACATCTCTGCCCGGCAACCCAGTGTATTGAGCCAGCCAATGTGAGCTTCTGCCTCGAACGGCAATATCTCCACCGGCAGAGAACACTTGCTTCCCAGGCGCGCCACCAGCTTGGACTCATCAACAATTACGATGAAAAGTCGGCTATGGATTTCTATAATCTTCTCTCGTAAGAGCGCCCTGCCCAGGCCTTTGATCATATTCAACTGCGAATCAACCTCATCCGCACCATCCACTGTCAAATCAAGCGGTAGTAAGCTTTGTCGTAACCGGGAAATTTCCGCCAGGGTCGAAAGTGGTATGCCGGCAGCCTTGGCTCGAGCTGCGGTAACACTGGAAGTAGGCACAGCCACAATATCTTCTAATAACCCTGCCCGGAGTTTTTCTCCCAGCAGGTCCACAAAAATAGCAGAGGTAGAGCCACTGCCCAGGCCGAGATACATACCATTCTGGACAAACTCAAGCGCTTTTTGGGCTGCTTGTTGCTTGAGATTCACGATTTTTACCCACCTTCACCCGACAGGGTACCCCGAATGAGAGAAATGCCCTGATCAAACAACTATTTCAACGATAGCATATAGTTAACCAAAGCTTCGAGCTGGTCCTCCGTAAGCTGTTTTTGGTAGGTATTCGGCATGACATTTGCGGGAAAACCCTCGACAAGATGCGCATTGGGGTCAAGAATAGATTGCATGAGGTAATCCTCTGCGGATACACCAGCTACCCGCGATTCTGCCAGGGTGCCAATACCTGCCAAAGACGGGCCAATAATGACTACCTCCGGCTCGAGAGAATGGCAGGTTTTACAGCCAGCGAGGGATCCAATCGTAGTTTGTTGGAATAGCTCATCACCTGTGCTTGTGGAGGTATCCGTGCTGGTTTCTCCCCCTCCACAGGCAGTTATCGTTAAAGCTGCAATCAGCAGAAGAGCGACTGTGAGAGTCGTTTTACGGAGCATATCCATCTATTCCTCTTCCTGGTATGGGGTTCTGAGCTTTCTGGCTCACAGCTTAAGTCTACTTCAAAGCCAGTAGAAAATCAACTTGCCTGTAAGAGCGGGGCATTCAGCCTTAGCCTATTGGCCTCCAGGTGCATCCTATGGGATTTTAATAAAGCAGGACTTACGCAGTTGGTGGGTATATGTGGGTGTTTTAGCGGGCTACGCCCGCCAAAACACCCCCACTTTCCCCTTGAACTGCGTAACTCCTATAAAGGTGAGGTTGCGAGTCTTCGGACATACTCGCAACCCCAACCTGGATGCTATGAATCGTAAAGGGCTTAGGTAGTTCGTGAATGGACGGGGGAATTTGGGCGGGTAACGTCGTCCAAACTCCCCGGTTGTACTTAAGCGACTTCGATGACGGCGCCGGCAGCTTCTAGCTTCGACTTCGCATCGGTCGCGGCCTCTTTGCTGACCGCTTCCAACACTTTGCCACCGGCTGTCTCAGCCAGATCCTTCGCTTCCTTCAAGCCCAGGCTGGTCAGCTGGCGGATGGTCTTGATGACCTCGATCTTCTTGGGACCAACGTCCTTAATGATCACATCAAACTCTGTCTTCTCTTCCTCGGGCTCAGCAGCAACTGCCCCTGCAGACGGACCAGCAGCAGCAACCGCTACCGGCGCAGCAGCAGAAACGCCCCACGCCTCTTCCAGCTTTTTCACCAGCTCAGACGCTTCCAACACAGAAAGCTTACTTAGCTCAGCAACCAGTTTTTCAAGATCAGCCATTTTAGTACTCCTTCTTTATCCTTAAGTGATCGATCCCGATCAGTAATGTAAGATAGTGGTTGAATTTCCAAACCATTCGTTCCAGCACGGCATGCATATATGCCTATGCTGCTTCCGGTACGGCATTTTTGTCCGCATACGCCTTGAACACTGTCGCCACCTGGCGGGCAGGCTCAGCCAGCACGCGAGCCAACTGGCCGGCGGGAGCCAAAATTGTTCCCATTAGTTGGGAGCGAACCACAGGCAGGGGCGGTAGCTCTGCCAGCGACTTGACCTGTTCCGCACTCATGGGATTGCGACCCAGGTACCCGCCTTTTACTTTGAGAGACTCCGAAGAACGGGCATAATCAACGATGACTTTTGCCAGCCCAGGAGCATCTTTAAAAGCAAAGCTAATCGCCGTGCTGCCTTCAAAGAAGCCTTCAGGTAGCGTGTAACCAGCCCCTTCGAACGCGATTTTACCCAGGGTGTTTTTCACAATGTGGAATTCACCGCCTACCTCACGCACCCGGCGGCGAAGCTCATCGATATCCTTCATCGCCAGCCCGCGGTACTCTGTCAGGATCAGCGCACTGCTCCGTCCAGCCCAATCGGTGTACTCAGTGACAACCTCTCGTTTTCGCTCTTTCGATATTGCCAATGCAACTCACCTCCTTTCCAAATAAAAGTCTTTGCCTACAAGCTTCCAGGCAAAGACCCTCGTACGACACCCCTGCCAGCCGGCAGGGTATATTGTCTGGTGAGAAATCTCCGCCTCGGCAGGTGATTAAGCCAGGAATACGATATCCTGGCGCCTGCTGTCTCTGGCAAAGCAGATTTCGAGATAATCAGCAACTATTGTTCAGTCGCGAGCCTCCATCATCTGCGCCTGCATCGGATCAACCCGGATGCCAGGCCCCATGGTGGTCGTCACACTCACCTTGCGGATATAAGTCCCTTTGGTAGCAGCTGGGCGCGCTTTCTTGATGGCATCCATCAAAGCCGCCATGTTGTCGTACAGCTTATCTGCCTCGAAAGACACTTTACCGATCGGCACGTGGAGATTCGAAGTCTTATCGATGCGGAACTCCACACGGCCGGCTTTCGATTCATCCACCACGCGGGGGATATCTTCCGCCGGGACCACCGTCCCAGCCTTCGGGTTGGGCATCAAGCCACGCGGGCCCAGAATACGACCCAGGCGACCTACTTTACCCATCATGTCTGGGGTCGCAATCGCCACATCGAAGTCCGTCCAGCCGCCCTGGATGCGATTGATTGTCTCGTCGTCATCAGCAACGATATCTGCGCCTGCTTCGCGTGCCAGCGCAGCTCCCTCTCCTTGGGCAAACACCAGCACACGCACGGTTTTTCCCAGGCCGTGAGGCAGCACAACTACATCACGCACCTGTTGGTCAGCATGGCGTGGGTCAACACCCAGGCGCACGTGGACTTCCACAGTTGCATCAAATTTGACCGGCGATGTCTCACGAGCCAGCGCTAGGGCCTCGCCAGGAGAATAGTTCTGATCGCTATCTATTTTGGCTACGGCAGCCAAGTATTTCTTTCCATGTTTCGGCATGTTCTGCTCCTTGGTGGTCTTAGCGGGCAGGTAATCTGCCCTCCCACGGGGTATCAGTCGACAACCTGTA
Source organism: Anaerolineae bacterium (assembly GCA_041301185.1). Lineage (GTDB taxonomy): Bacteria > Chloroflexota > Anaerolineae > Anaerolineales > UBA4823 > JAQBDA01. The sequence continues at coordinate 2,061 of JBFYSV010000190.1, read as the reverse complement.
AGCCCATATTGCGGGCCGTGCCCTCGATCTGGCGCATGGCACCCTCGATATCCAGGGCATTCAAGTCCTTCATCTTTAACTCAGCAATCTCGCGGATTTGGGCGCGAGTGACCTTACCTACCTTCTCACGAGGCGCGTTAGCCGAGCCCTTCTCAACACCTGCAGCTTTCTTCAGGAGCACACCCGCAGGCGGTGTTTTCAGGATAAAGGTAAAAGATCCATCTGTAAAAATACTGATCTCAGCCGGGATTACCTCGCCCATCCGGTTTGAAGTGCGGGCATTGTACTCCTTGCAGAAAGCCATCAAGTTGATACCGTGTCCTGCAAGTGCTGGGCCGATTGGCGGCGCCGGGTTGGCTTTCCCCGCCTGGATTTGTAATCGTACAATTGTCTTCAGTTTCTTTGCCATTTTTTTCTCCTTTGTGGTCTTAACGGGTTATGAGGGTACACCCTCCCACTTTTCAAGCTGGTGAATTACCGCCAGCTTACGCCTTCTCTACTTGCAAGAAGTCCAGCTCGACCGGTGTCTCCCGGCCGAAGAAATTCACCATCACACGTACCTTGGCTTTTTCCATATCAATCTCAGAGACTGTGCCACGGAAATCATTGAAAGGCCCATCCACAATGCGCACGCGCTCGCCCGGCTTGAAGGTGACCTTGATCCGGGGGGCTTCTGCTTCCATCCGCTTGATAATTTGAGCCACTTCCTCCGGGCGAAGCGGCGTTGGGGAGTTGCCCATCCCCACAAAGCCGGTCACGCCAGGTGTGTTGCGCACCACGTACCAAGACTCCTCGGTCATCACCATGTTGACCAGGATATATCCCGGGAAGACCCTGCGCTCCACTGTGCGCCGCTTGCCTTCCTTTACCTCGATCTCCTCTTCCGTAGGCACAACGACATCGAAGATCTTGTCTTTCATGCCCATCGTCTCAATGCGCTGTTCCAGGTTATGGCGCACTTTATTCTCGTAGCCCGAGTAGCAATGCACCACATACCAGGCACGCCCATCGCCTTCTTCAGGGCTTTCTACCGGGGCTTCGATCTCCAATCCACTCTCGCCGAAAGTCTCCTGCAGAGGAAACTCGGTAAGCTGATCTTCGGCGCGTGAATCTTCAGTGGGAACAGCAGGTTCCTGCTCACCAGACTCCAGCGCTTCTATTGGCTGATCTTCCTGGTCGTACAATTCCATCCTGAATGCCTTTGAATACTCATAAACTCATCGGTCCATCTCGAATTCAAGCGATCCTAACTCAGGATCAATGCCATGAATCGAGTATAGAGAAAATCCAACAAACCTAAAACCACGCTCATGCTGAAGGTGACAATGAGCACAATGATCGTCAAGTTGGTAGCTTCTTGCCGCGTCGGCCAGTTGACCTTGCGCAACTCACCAATCGTTTCGCGAAAGTAGCGCTGAATTTTATTGGGCTGGCGTCTTTCAGTAGACTTATTCTTTTCTGTCTTGGCCAAGGCGGCCTCCTTCGCAACTCTCGCTCTATTTCCCTCGAGAAAAATCGAGCGAACGGGTGCAGCTTCCAAATTTGTTACGGACAAAACGCCGCCTGCGGAGACGGCGTTGTCACAAAGTCAGGCAGGCCAGGCAGGACTTGAACCCACAACCGCTCGTTTTGGAGACGAGAGCTCTACCAATTGAGCTACTGGCCTGTACATGGGTCAGGCGCCAGGGGTTATCTGGTGTAGCCTCTGGCGCTTGACCCATGCCACTCTACTTTGTCTCGCGATGCGTGGTATGTCTCCGGCAGCGCGGGCAAAATTTACTCAGTTCCATACGACCCGGATCATTGCGGCGATTCTTCTCAGAGGTGTAATTGCGCTCTTTACACTCCGTGCACGCCAGAGTAATCACCGGGCGAACGCCTTTCTTAGATGCCATGCTTATCTGCTATGCACCGCTCTTGAAGAGCAGCGCAGCTCCTTTTAATCCAGGATCTTGGTGATCACGCCAGCGCCAACTGTCAGACCACCTTCGCGGATCGCAAACTTCGATCCCTGCTCCAACGCCACCGGCACGATCAACTCCACTTCCAGGTTCACATTAT
>JBFYSV010000186.1:0-19117 GCA_041301185.1 Anaerolineae bacterium | reverse complement strand
GCATCCACCTTCAACCAGCGCGCTAGATTGACCACTGAGAATAACAGGTCTCCCAATTCAGCCGCACGATCGCTCTGGCTTTGGGCAGTTTGCACCTCAGCGATCTCTTCTGCGATCTTCTCGTAAACGCCCTCTAACCCTGGCCAGTCAAAACCAACCCGCGCGGCGCGGTCCTGGTACTCGTATGCCTGCACCAGCGCCGGCAAAGCCAGAGCAACCCCGTCCAGCAGGCTGGCTTCAGATTTACCATTCTCGACCCGCTCGGCAGCTTTCAATTTCTCCCAGTTGACCAGTACGCCGTCTACATCTTTCACATCCAGATCACCAAACACGTGCGGATGGCGGCGGACAATCTTGTCGTAAATACTCTCAATGATTTCAGACATGCTGAACTCGCCGTGCTCGCTGGCGATCTGGGCATGCAAAACGATTTGGAGCAACAAATCGCCAAATTCCTCGCGCATCGCCTGAGGGTCGTCCGCATCCAGGGCGGTCAACACCTCGTACGCCTCTTCCAATAGATGCGAACGGAGTGTCTGGTGGTCCTGCTTGCGATCCCACGGGCATCCGTCCGGCGCTCGCAGGTGTGCAATGATCTCCTGAAAAGCTTCGAAAGATGTGCCTTGCCCTAATGGTGGAACGTACAGAGCTGTAAGCAACCCGATGTGTGGGCTCCGGTCGATCTCATACAGGCGCAAATCCTCGATCGTTTCTTCGGCTGTCCCGGCAGCGTGTACAAGCTGCACCGGGTGCTCATCCGGATAAACAGCCATCAGGGTTAGCTTGACATCATTCGCTACCACAGGAGAATGAATCTGAGCTATAACCGCCGGAGCGCTGGGAGGGAAGAGCGGGACATGCAGGCTGGCTAACTCCAGCGCATCCACACAGGCAGTATGCGGGAAAATGTCTTTTCCCAGGGCTGTAAGAACCGGCTCAATGAAGCTGAGCCCTTCCACCACCTTCAGTGGGATAGCGAGCTGCCTTGCGCGGCGGGCAATCTCTGGGCTGGTTGCTTCTGCGACGAAAGGGTGACCAGGGACAGCATAGACGACTCCGCCTGGCGTTTTACCCAACTCCAAAACCTTCTCGATAATATGCAAATAAACATCATCGAATGTTGTGCTTTCCTCATAAAAGTGATCGAAAGAGTGCACCTGCAAGCCAGTTGGAAAAGCTGCAACAACGGGATGTTTGTCTGTGCGCAGGTAGATATCGGTAATACTATTAAGCAAATCCCATGCCTGTCGGGTGAGAAGATCGGGATCGCCCGGACCCAACCCGAGAAGCGTGATACCAGTTGTATTCATGGCAGCCTTCCAATTCGTTTGTATATAAAAAATCGGACAAGTACGCAACAAGTTAAATGAAAACGTAATGCGCACATCACCCAGCGGCACGCATTACGTTCAAGTTACTCCCATCACCCAGCCGGGATAACGCCAGGAAGGTGGTCTAGCGCTTGGTATAAGTAGGAGCCTTGCGAGCACGTTTTAGACCGGGTTTCTTGCGTTCCTTTACCCGTGCATCGCGCGTAAGGAAACCACCTTTGCGCAGGGTGCTGCGTAAATCAGGATTCATGAGAAGCAGGGCTCGGGCTACACCTAACTGGATGGCGACTGCCTGACCGGTAACGCCGCCGCCTTTTACCACCACGGTGATATCGAGTGCGGAAGGATTTTCTCCTGCTGCGTTGAGCGGGGCGAGGATTCTCTCTATGTCGCCAGTCCGACCAAAGTAATCCTGCCCGATCTTATCGTTGACAACCAGTTTGCCAGAACCTGCCATAACACGCACCCGCGCAGTGCTTTCTTTCCGGCGGCCAATTCCTTCATAATACTGTACAGACATAATTACTCCTTACAAGCTAAGCCAGTGGCTTCGGATTTTGGGCCTGATGCGGATGGTCCGGGCCCGCATATACCTTGAGTTTCTTGATTACCTGGCGTCCATACTTGTTATGCGGAAGCATGCCCCAAACCGCGCTTTGCAGGACACGATCGGGGTGCTTGTCAAGCTGATCGCGCAAGCTGATCGTCTTTAAACCACCCGGGTATTGTGAGTGGCGGTAGTATTTTTTCTCCACCATCTTATTACCGGTTACCTGCACCCGTTCGGCATTTACCACGACTACATGTGAGCCCGTATCCACACCGGGCGTAAAGTTTGGTTTATGCTTTCCCAGCAACACGCTGGCAATGCGGGCAGCCAACCGTCCAAGATTCTGGTCATTGGCATCTACCAAATACCATTCCTGGGTGATATCACCAGCTTTCGGATAATAGGTTTTTTCCACTTCGTCCTTCTCCACGTACAAATCTTATTCAGGTCTACTCATTCGCTTCCGAACAACCTCACCCGGTTGCTTACGATATTTCGTTATTTTCTCCGTAACTTACCTTGTGCAAGTACAGCCCATGGGGAGGCGCTAAACCTTGCACAGGGAACGCCGGTGGGATTTCAAGCCAGCGAGAAATGTCAGCCGATTCCAGCCTGCCCTGCCCTACCGTCACCTGGATCGCTACCAGACGGCGAACCATGCGAAACAGGAATGCGTCGGCAGTGATCTCAAAAACCAGGTCAGGATTCTCCCAATGGGCATCCACAGGCTTCCAGGTTGCTGCGAACACAGATCGTATGGTACTGCCTCCAGCCCGGGGGGGTGTGCCAAAAGCAGAGAAATCATGCCTGCCCACCAGGATTTCAGCAGCAACGGCAATCTTTTCTATGGCCACTTCCGGCCAAACCCGCCAGGCATAACGTTCTCGCAATGGATTACGGATCTCCTGGCAGAACAGGCGGTAGCGGTAGCAGCGGGCGGTAGCAGCGTATCTTGGATGGAAATCGCTGCTAACCGGCAGTGCCTCGAGCGCAGAAATATCTGCAGGCAGATTGGCGTTCATAGCTGCTTGCAAATCATTGGCAGCATGCCCCCAATCCAGGTCAAATGCAATGACCTGGCCGGTTGCATGGACACCGGTATCTGTGCGACCTGCCGCCAGGATGGCTCCACCTCTCCAACCGAGCTTGCTCAAAGCAGCTTCAACCGTAGCCTGAACGGTATTCGCTAGACGCTGCTTTTGAAAGCCTCGGTATTGGCTGCCGTCGTAAGCGAGTATAACCTGGTAACGTGCCATGATCTCTGCCAGAGATTTGGTGCTCAAAACCTGCCGGCAGTTGTTAACTAATCTTCAACCAGCTCCAGAATGACCATCTCAGCCGCATCGCCCTGGCGCAAGCCCAGCTTAACAATCCGAGTATAGCCACCTGGTCGATCGCTGAATCGCGGAGCGATCTCATCAAACAACCTTTTTACAGCTGCCGCATCACCCAGCCGGGCAGCAGCTAAACGACGGGCATGAACAACCTGGGCATCGCCAGCTTTATTACCTTCTTTCGCTAACGTGATCAAGCGCTCAGCTTGCCCGCGCACCGCCTGCGCTTTGGCACGAGTGGTATGTATCCGTTCGTGCTCAAATAACTGCTTGATTAAGATTCGCCGCAGTGCTGCTCGCTCGTCTTTACCTCGACTTAACTTTTTACCTGCCATTTTATGTCGCATCGCTTACTACTCCGCTTCACTTTCATTTTCGTCCTTGAGATAGCCTTTCTCCCGCATCTTTTGACGCAGCTCGTCCAGGCTTTTCTCACCGAAGTTCCGGATGGACATCACAGCTTCTTCACCCTTCTCAAGCAATTCAAGAACCTCACCGACGGTGGTGATACCAGTACGCTTGAGGGAATTGAAGACCCGCACGGATAGGTCAAGGTTCTCGATCGGGGTTTCGATCATCTCGCTTGTCAAGCGGCTGCCTTCTTCAATCTCTTCTGCCATGGTTGCCAGGGTCTCTTCACTGATCCCTGCCAGGTGGCGGAGGTGATCGATTAAAATGCGCGCACTGGCGCTCAAAGCCTCCTCAGGACCGATCGTCCCATCTGTCCAAATGTCCAGAACCAGGCGGTCAAAATTCGTGCTTTGTCCAACGCGTGCATTGGCCACTTCCCAATTTACACGCCGCACCGGGCTATAGATCGTATCGACCGGTAGCTCACCAATGGGCAGTTTTCCGGTTCGATCATCCGCCGGAGAATAGCCATGCCCGCGTTCAACGGTCATTTCAATCTCCAGGCTGGCACTACTGTCGTCCACAGTGAAAAGATACAGCTCTGGATTGACTATCTCAACTTCGGGTGGCGCAATGATATCCGCCGCAGTTACCGAGCCGCTGCCGCGAACTTCCAAATGCAGACGGGCGGTATCAACATCTCTCATTTTTATTCGCAACTGCTTGATCTGCAACATAACCCGAATCACATCCTCGCGCACACCGGGGATATCGCTAAATTCGTGTTGCACATCCGCAATGCGGATCGAGGTAACGGCTGCGCCTTCCAGTGAAGATAGCAACACACGGCGGAGCGCGTTACCCAAAGTGGTTCCATAGCCACGCTCTAGCGGGCTGATGATGAACTTGCCGTAATTGCGCGCTTCTGCTTTACGCTCAATCTTCGGCGTAACCAAATTTCCTAAACCTATCACGGTTCACCTCATCCCCATCAACGCCCGATTAGCGCGAGTAATATTCAACAATGAGCTGTTCCTGCATATTGCCGTCGATCTCGCTACGTTCCGGAAGACGCAAAACCGACCCGGAGAGATTCTTCAGGTCACGGTCCAACCAGGCAGGAATATTACGATCTTTGGCGAAATCAGGCAGTTCATTGAAGTAAGGCCGGCGAAGAGATTCTTCACGCACAGCGACCACATCGCTGGGAGATACCAGCATGGAGGGGACATCAGTACGCCGACCGTTCACTGCAAAATGCCCATGGGTTACCAGCAAGCGAGCCTGAGCCCGGCTGCTCGCGTAACCAAGCCGGTACACCACATTATCCAGGCGGGATTCAAGAATCTGAAGCAGGTTCAAACCCGTCAGTCCTCGGCGCTGCAAAGAGACTTCATAATAGCGCCGGAATTGTCGTTCCATAATGCCGTAGATACGGCGTGCTTTTTGTTTGGCGCGCAGCTGGCGATTATAGTCAGAGTCGCGCTTGCGGCGGAATTGCGAGCTTTTTCCGTGCTGACCCGGTGCATACCCCCGACGCTCGAAAGCGCATTTGGGTGTAAAACAACGGTTGCCTTTCAGAAAAAGCTTTTCTCCCTCTCGCCGGCATAATCTACAAACTGGCCCACGATACTTAGCCATAGATGAATTCCTTTACCTTCCTGATCAATATTAAACGCGGCGTTTCTTTGGAGGCCGACATCCATTATGTGGAACCGGGGTCAAGTCCGAGATAGAGGTAATCTTCAGACCTTGTGCCTGGATTGCACGGATCGCTGATTCGCGACCGGGTCCCGGACCTTTGACGTAGACCGCCACTTCTTGTAGACCCATTGTCATCGCAGCCTTGATGGCTTGCTCTGCTGCCAGGCGCGCTGCAAAAGGAGTGCTTTTGCGCGAGCCTTTAAATCCAGCAGAGCCAGCACTTCCCCAGGCCACCGTATTGCCAGCCGGGTCACTGATGGTGACAATGGTATTATTGAAGGTTGCCAGTATATGCACCTGCCCACTGGACAATGTGCGCTTTACTTTCTTGACGCCTTTGCGGCGAGTAGATCGTACACTCTGAGCCATAAAACCTCACTAAACACTTAATGCTATGAGACGAATACCCGTAGGTCGTCTGGACGAGTATCCTCTGCTCTCAAATGGAGCTACGAGATACTTACACAACCCTAAACCCGAGTGGCGTATCAAACCGGTCGGACAGCCGCAGGGAGGAAGGGTCCCCATCCAGCCGGTAAGAAATGCCGAAACAGGATTACTTCTTCTTTGCTCCACGACGGCGACCGCGCCCGGCTACCGTCTTCTTTGGACCTTTACGCGTCCGCGAGTTGGTGCGGGTCCGTTGCCCGCGCACCGGTAGATTGCGGCGATGCCGCAAACCACGGTAGCTGCCGATCTCAGTCAACCGCTTGATATTCAGCTGAACTTCCCGGCGCAGGTCACCCTCAACTTTGTAGTTCGTCCCGATGAAGTCGCGCAATTGAGCGACGTCAGCATCGGTGAGGTCCTTCACCCGCGTGTCCGGATTGACATTAGTCTCACGCAAGATCTTCTGTGCCCTGGGCAGGCCAATGCCGTAGATATAGGTCAAACCAATTTCAACTCGCTTGTTGCGTGGTAGGTCAACGCCTTCAATACGTGCCATAATTCATCATCCCTGTCGCTGTTTATGTTTCGGATTCTCACATATAACGTACACTATACCTTTGCGCTTGACAATCTTGCATTTTGCACAGCGCTTCTTTACAGACGAAGAAACCTTCATTTTTCTCGCTCCTTTAGTTCGGGTCGGCTCTTACCAGCCGAATTTTCCATTATACCCGCTATCAGAAATCTCGTCCAGCATCGTCTATTGCTGTCAAGATCAACGGATCACCATCGGTCACCGCCACACTATGTTCAAAATGGGCAGTTAGAGAACCATCTCGGGAAGCCACCGTCCACTGATCGGGCAGCACCTGGGTCTGTTGCGTACCGATCAGCACCATAGGCTCCAGGGCAATTGTCATCCCTTTCCTGAGAACGATACCGCGTCCGGCTACGCCATAATTGGGTACCTGGGGTCCCTCCCACATAGCCCGTCCAACACCGTGTCCGGTGTACTCTCGGGTGAGATGGTAACCCTGACCCTCCACAAATTCCTGGATAGCAGCTCCCACATCTCCCACCCGGTTCCCCGGGCGCAATTTCTGGATGCCGATCTCGAGCGATTTTCGGGTGACCTCAATCAGCTTTTGAGCCCCGGCTGAAATTTCTCCTACCCCGGCGGTATACGCAGCGTCACCGACATATCCCTCAAAGATCGCCCCGCAATCGATCGAGATGATATCGCCCTCTTTGAGCTTGCGCTTTCCAGGAATACCGTGCACCAACTCTTCATTGATGCTGGCAGTAATGGTCGCCGGGTAGGGATAAGCGCCCATCACACCCAGGAAAGCCGGTTTGGCTCCATGCTCGCGAATCACCTCAGCAGCTGCCGCATCCAGGTCCGCTGTAATGACTCCTGGGCGGAGCAGCTCCCGAGTAGCTGCCAGAGCCAGGGCATTAATACGCCCCGCCTCGCGCATGACGGCAAGCTCTTGATCACTCTTGATGTAAATGCCACGTTGCATACTCATCCCAACCAAACACTAACCAAGCCCAGCCAGTAAATCGGCCGTCACTTGTTCAATGGATTGCGTGCCATCGATCTCCAGCAACGTACCAGCATTTCGGTAGTATTCAATGAGCGGCAAGGTCTGGTCAAGATACACCCGGATACGGCGCTTCACCGTCTCCGCCTTATCGTCATCCCGCTGGTAAAGTTCTGAACCATCATGATCACAGATGCCCGCCTTTTCGGGCGGATTGAATTTTTCGTGAAAGACGTGCCCCTCAGCCTTGCAAGTCCAGCGACCGGTCAAGCGTTCTACCAGCACCGCTTCTGGCACGCTGATATAAGGCACTGCATTCACCTTGCCATTAAAATCAGCCAGCATATTCTGTAGTGCATCGGCCTGAGCAGGCGTGCGCGGAAAACCATCTAAGAGCGCTCCCGGTTGGCAGTCTGGGCGAGAAAGCCGCTCACGGATCATGGCAATCGTCACATCATCCGGAACCAGCTCGCCGCGGTCCATGTAGCCTTTCGCCAGATTGCCGAGTTCCGTCTGGTTCTTCAGGTGCTCCCGGAAGATATCTCCTGATGAGATATGTGCTAAACCCAGGGTCTTTGAAACAATTTGGGCCTGAGTTCCCTTTCCGGCGCCAGGTGGTCCCAGCAAGACATAATAAGTCGGCATGCTTAGCTTTCCTTAGCGGATGAGCAAAGCGTCATCATAGCCATGCAGCTTGAGCTCGGCTTCGATATTAAAGAACAGGTCACGTACTACACCCACCACGATCAACAAGCCGGCGGATGAAACCAGTAGCAGGTTGGAGTTCTGCCCAAAGGGCAGGATCAAGCCCAGCAAGAACGGTGTGATGGCAACCAATCCCAGGAATACCGCCCCAGGCAAAGTGATGCGACGCAATACTTTGGTCAGGTACTTTTGAGTTGGCGCGCCACGCGATACGCCTGGGATCTGAGCCCCTACCCTTTTCAAGTTCTCGCCGTAGTTTTGCTGTGCGAACAAGATATCGGTGTAGAAAAACGTGAACCCAACCACCATGATGAAGTACATAATCCAGTAAAAAGAGCCTTGCCCACTAAACAAGTTTTGGATTGTTAGCGCCACATTACTCACCCAAGCTATCTCAGAGCCTGTGAAAAAGCTGGCAACAATCGCCGGGAAAGTGAGCAAAGATTGGGCAAAAATGATCGGGATCATGCCCGCCATATTCACCATCAAAGGCAGCGTGCCTTTCACTGGCATTGACATGCGGTTACCCACACGCCGACCCGGATACATCACGGGCACGTTGCGGCGACCCTGTTGAACAAAGACAATCGCAAAGATGATCATAACCAGCAGCAGGATCAGGAAGATCAGCACAAACCAGCGCGTCTGCTCATCCGATAGCAAGCTGAGCAAATTGCTCGGTATACCCGCCACGATGCCAGCAAAAATGATCAAAGACAAGCCCTGGTTGCGCACGCCATACTCGGAAATCAGCTCTCCCAACCAGATGGCGAACATGGTCCCAGCAGTCATGCTGATAATCACCGTCAAGGATGACAGCCAGGTCTCTGCCGTGAAGCCAAAGTTGTCCAGGATGGGCGTCGTTGTAAAGGAATTGAAAATATTGATCTGACCGATCGCCTGCAGCGCCGCCATCGGCACCGCCAGGATGATCGTCCATTTATCCATCCACTTTTGCCCTTCCCGGGGATCGTCTTGCATCCGTTTTTGCATTGCCGGGATGATCGGCACCAGAAGCTGCAAGATAATCTGGGCGGTGATGTACGGGTACACGCCCATTGCCATTACGGAGAAGTTCGATACTGTTCCACCCGAAAGTAGGTCCAGCAGGTTCACCAGCGTTGAACCAGCTCCACCCCCAGCGAGAATCGAAGCGATCGCTTCACGGTTGACGCCAGGGACTGGCACGTGGGCCATAAAGCGGTAGATCGCTAGGATAAGCAGCGTAATGAGAAGCTTGCGGCGGATATCACGTGCTGACCATAAATATCGCCAGGCAGACCGCTTCATAGTTTATTGGCTCCTTTGTATACGGAGTGCAAACGGGTTTTTGCCAAATACAGCCATGCTCACCCGCTTACATCTCCAGGATTTCCACCTGTCCACCAGCAGCTTCAATCTTAGATTGAGCGCTTTTGCTCACCCGGTGAACCTGCACTTTCAGGGCAACATTTAATTCGCCTCTGCCCAGGATGACAACCGGCTTGCGGATATCCCGCAGCAGGCGAGCATCTTCCAAGGTCTCAGGAGAAACGACACTTCCAGCAAGGAAATCAGCCAGCTGGTCAACATTGACCTCGTTGTATTCAGTCCGGTTCAGGGGGGTGAAGCCCTTACCACGCACAAAAGGCAAGCGGCGGAAGAACGGTAGGTTGCCACCCTGGTGATACAAGCGAGCTCCACCGCCCGAACGCGCTCCCTGGCCTTTGGTACCCCGACCGGAGGTCTTTCCCTGACCCGCGGCAGTACCCCGACCGACGCGCTTGCGGTCTTTCTTGCTTCCATCATTCGGTTTCAGATCATGTAATTTCATCGATATTCCTCAAAACGTTTGCTTCCTATCGCTCAACAAACCCGGATGGTTTGATTCAAGGAAACACAAAACCTATTCGGCTTCCGCAACTTCCACCAGATGCGCAACCTTATAAAGCATACCGCGCAACGAGGGAGTATCCTTATGTTCAACCGTCTGGTGCATCCGGTGCAAGCCAAGCGCTTTGATCGTATCTTTGTGGCGCTGTGAGTAGCCGATGGGACTTTTCACTAGCGTTACCCGGACTACTTTCACATCTTTTGCTTTTTTCTCAGGCATTTTTCCTCCGCTCCCAGAACGGGGTGACATCCTTCGGCGATTTCCCGCGGATAGCGGCTACTTCCTGAGGTGAGCGTAGCTGGTCCAGCGCCTCCATAGTGGCATAGACCACATTGAGCAAGTTGCTGCTGCCGAGAGATTTGGTCAGGATATCGGATATTCCGGCTGCTTCAATTACGGCGCGCACGCCACCACCCGCAATAACACCCGTTCCGGGGGAGGCAGGTTTGAGCAGCACTTTTGCTCCACTGACCACTCCGATCACCTCGTGGGGAATGGTTGTCTCAAAAAGCGAAACTTTGTGCATATTGCGGCGAGCCTGTTCGCTGGCTTTGCGCATCGCATCCGGCACCGCATTGGCTTTCCCGGTGCCGACTCCCACGCTACCACGATTATCACCAACCACTACTGTAACACGGAACGAGAACCGGCGGCCGCCTTTTACAACCTTCGCTACCCGGGCAATATCAATCACCCGCTCGTCAAGCTCGTGTTCAAATTCTGAAAAATCCGTCATGTTTTACTCCATCCTTGCCTGGCGCTCCAGGCTTGGTATTCCAGCGCCTGGGCTGCCCGGGCTTAGAATTCGAGGCCGCCTTCTCGCGCCCCATCTGCCAACGCTTTCACACGACCAATATAGCGGAAACCACCCCGGTCGAAAACCACACGGGTTACCCCTTTGGATAATGCCCGCTGAGCCAAAGTTTTCCCTACCAGCCGCGCCTGTTCGGCCTTCTTGAGGCCAGACATATCCGGGCGCAGCTCTCGGTCAATACTGGAGGCTGCTACCAGGGTGCGACCTTGCTCATCGTCAATCACCTGAGCATAGATTTCCGCTACGCTGCGAAACACATTCAGGCGGGGTTGTCCAGAAGTGCCATAGACTTTCTTCCGGACACGCACGTGCCGGCGAGATCGGGCTACGGAACGTGATTTTTTTGCGCTCATAGATTACACCTTACCTGCTTTACCAGCCTTACGGCGGAGCTTCTCTTCTAAGTATTTAATGCCTTTGCCTTTATATGGCTCCGGAGGGCGCACTCGGCGGATATTCGCTGCCACCTGGCCAACCATCTCTTTATCATAGCCGGTTATCTTGATCTGCCGTGAACGCGCGTCCCAATCGAATACAATCCCTTCGGGGGGCTCGATCATCACAGGGTGAGAATAACCTACATGTAGAACCAAGGTTTTACCCGATAGCTCGGCGCGGTAACCCACACCATTTACTTCCAGTTTTTTCTCAAAACCAGAGCTCACACCCACGACCATGTTATTAATCAAAGCCCGCGTCATCCCATGCAGCGCTCTGTGCATGCTCTCATCCGTAGGACGCTGCACAATAATCTCGCCATTTTCCATCTCGATCTTCATGGCTGCCGGGAAGGTGCGCGCCAACTCACCATTCGGTCCTTTTACGCGCACGTGCGAACCCTTGATTTCAATATCCACGCCTTTTGGTATGACCACCGGCATACGACCAATTCGTGACACAGTTACCTCCTCCAGGTTGACAATCGATGGGCACAACCAGCAATCTGGGATCCCAGGCGGATCATTTTTTGCTGGCAAAAGCCCGGATGGTCAAACCCGTTTACCAAACTTTGCAAAGAATCTCGCCTCCCACGCCCAGTTGGCGAGCGCGTTGGCCGGTCATCACACCCTTGGGGGTGGACAGGATAGAGATACCCATGCCAGAAAGCACCCAGGGGATCTCACGCCTACCGGTATACACCCGCCGACCAGGGCGGCTGACGCGCTCCAGGCCGGTGATTACCGGCTTTCGTTCGCGGCGCTCGCCGACGTATTTCAGGCGGATGCGCAATACTATGTGCCCGGGTGCATCTCCGTCCACAACCTCGAGGGAGCTGATATAACCCTCTTCCTTCAATATCTTAGCAATCGCCACTTTCAGGTTCGAGCTTGGCATTGCCACCGTTGTATGACCTGCAATCACCGCATTTCGAATGCGGGTAAGCATATCTGCAATTGGATCACTAAAACTCATACCTTAACCCTCCGCCCGGTTACCAGGACGACTTCACCACACCAGGGATTTTGCCTTCCAATGCCAGCTCACGGAAGCAAATGCGGCATAATCCAAATCGACGCATATATCCGCGTGGGCGACCACATACTTTACAGCGATTGCGAACCCGGATCGGGTATTTTCGCCGTATCTCACGATATTGCATGCACTTTTTCGCCATTACCTATCCTTCCTTCTTGAACGGCATGCCAAGCATTTGCAGCAACTGTCTGCCTTCATCGTCGTCTCGTGCTGTAGTTACAATGCTAATCTCCAAACCACGCAGCTTGTCGATCTTATCGTACTCGATCTCCGGGAAGACCAGCTGTTCACGCAAGCCAAGGGTATAGTTACCCCGCCCATCGAAGGCGTCTGGGTTAACACCCCGGAAGTCACGCACACGTGGCAAGGCAACATTCACCAAGCGGTCCAGAAACGCCCACATGCGGTCACCCCGCAAGGTAACTTTCACCCCAATCGCCCTGCCCTCGCGCAGCTTGAAATTCGCTATGCTATTGCGCGCCTTGGTGATGATCGGCTTTTGGCCTACAATTTGGGTAAGGTCCGCAACGGCAGCATCTAAAGCCTTGGCGTTATCCAAGGCTTCACCAACGCCGATGTTCACGACTACTTTTTTGATGCGCGGCACTTGCATGGTGTTGCTCAAGTCAAGCGATTGCATCAATGCCGGCGCAATTTCACTTTCGTAACGTTCTTTCATAATATGGCTCATCACAATACTCCTGCCGGCTTATCAGTCGATCAGCGCTTGGCATTTCTTGCACACCCGCACGCTTTCGCCGTCCTGGCGCTGATAACCAACCCGGGTGGTTTGGTCGCATTTCGGGCAAACCAGCATCACGTTCGAGATATGGGTGGAACCCTCGAACTCAATAATCCCCGGCGTAAACGAGCGGCGTGCCTGGGTTTGCACCTGTTTTTGGTGCTTCTTGCGAATGTTAACACCCTGCACAACCACGCGCCCCTCATCGGGCAACACTTTGATCACTTCACCACGCTTGCCTCTATCCTCGAAGCGACCATTGATTACTTCAACAGTATCACCTTTTCGTATCTTTACCTTCACGGCTTTCGCTCCTGCTTTCACTTAGAGCACCTCTGGTGCCAGTGATACGATTTTCATAAAACCTTTTTCGCGCAGCTCTCTTGCCACTGGACCAAAGATGCGGGTTCCTTTCGGATTTTTGCCATCCGAGTCCAGAATAACCGCCGCATTGTCATCGAAACGGATGTAGGAACCATCGTCTCGGCGCCATTCTTTTGAGCAGCGCACTATCACTGCCCGCACAATATCGCTTTTCTTGACAGCACCTTGCGGGCTCGACGACTTTACGGTGGCGACTACCACATCACCCACCCCACCAAACTTGCGGGTAGATCCACCCATGATATGGATCACGAGCAGCTCGCGGGCACCAGTATTATCCGCCACTTTGAGACGAGTCTCTTGCTGGATCATTTTTAGGCCTCCAGCTCAGGTTCTCCGGCGACAATATCGCGGCGGAGGATCTGCTCAACAACCCAGCGCTTGTTGCGTGAGATCGGCTGGCTTTCCACAATCTGTACACGGTCGCCAACCTGGCATCCTAGCTCATCGTGAGCCATGACACGCTTACGACTGCTGACCACTTTTTTATACAAACGATGTCGATAAGTGCGGGTAATCTCAACGATTACCGTCTTATCCATCTTGTCACTGGTTACAACTCCGGTTATCCGACGGCGAGTATTCATGCATCACCTTCTAATCTACAGCTTGTTCTCGCTCGTTGAGCACGGTCAACAGGCGGGCAATTTCACGGCGGGTATAGCGCAAGCGGGTAAAATCAGTCAGCCCGCCAATCGCCATTTGAAAACGCAGGTTCATATATTCTTCCCGAGCGTTATTCAAGCGAGTCTGAATCTCGTCTGTTGTCAGGTTGCGAACCTCAGCTGGTTTCATGCCTCGCCTCCTGGCTGGTCGTAACGACCAATAATCTTTGTCTTAATGGAAAATTTATACTGGGCCAGCTTCAAGGCTTCGTGTGCAATATCATCTGGAATACCACCACCCACCTCGAACATGATCCGTCCCGGCTTGACCACCGCTACCCAAAATTCCACATTACCCTTACCTTTACCCATACGGGTTTCGGCAGGTTTTTGGGTGACCGGTTTGTCGGGGAATATCCGGATCCAGACTTTTCCACGCCGGCGCATAGCACGTACAATCGCACGCCGGGCTGCCTCGATCTGCCGCGCCGTCACCCACCCAGGCTCCAGCGCCTGGAGCCCGAAATCACCGAAGGTCACCTCGGCTCCGCGTTGGGCCTTGCCTCTCATTCTTCCGCGCATTTGCTTGCGCCACTTTACACGCTTTGGCATTAACATAATGACAACTCCACAAATCCGGTGTGCCGAGTTGTGTGATCCTGCCTTGGGTGCCGGAGTACTTCACCGACAGATCCATAAGCGATCACAAACCCCGGCAACACCCGGTTATTCACTGACGTAAACACCCTCGGTCGACTGAATTTGCTCCTCAATCTCCGGAAGTACCTCGCCTTTGTAGATCCAGACTTTGACACCGATTTGCCCGTAGGTGGTAGTTGCTTCTTCTTTAGCAAAATCGATATCTGCCCGGAGAGTCTGGCGCGGAACCTGACCCTCACGCATATTTATCGTACGAGCCATCTCAGCGCCGCTTAAGCGTCCGGAAACCTCCACGCGGATCCCTTCACCGCCCTGGCGGATGCACTGCTGGATCGCCCGCTTCATCGCCCGCTGGTAGCTGATGCGCCGCTCAAGCTGATCGGCGATATTTCGCGCAACCAGGTACGCATCCAGGTCTGGAGATTTGATTTCCTTGATCTCCAGGTCGATCTTTTTGCCGACCAGCGCTTCCAGGCTCTGGCGCATCTTCTTCACGCTATCACCTTTACGACCGATCAAAATACCCGGCTTGGCGGTATGGACTACAACTTTTACCTTACCCGGAAAGCGCTCGATTTCGATACGCGATACGCCTGCTCGGGCAGCTTCCTGCCGGATGAGAGAGCGCAATTCAAAGTCCTGGTGAAGCTGGTCTACATATTCGTTACCTTCCGCGTACCAGCGACCTTCCCAGGTCTTGTTGATCTTTAGCCGAAAACCGATTGGATGTACTTTACGACCCATATGCTCTCCTTAGTAGTGCCCGCTGCTGCCTGAGTGGATCAGGTTAGCAAGCAGGCAACCTACGCCACTGGATGAATTCCTATTCTCGCTCCCGTAAGACGACCGTGATGTGGGAGGAACGTCGTAACCAGGCCTTGAAACGGCCGCGTGCACCAAAACGTCTCCATTTGCGCGTCGGGGCTTCATCGGCAAATATACTATGCACGTACAGGTCATCCCGGCTGACGCCGAAATTTTCTTCTGCATTGGCTGCAGCGGAAGATAAAACTTTAGATACCGGACCGGCAGCCGCGTTCGGAGTGAATTTTAGCAAAGTCAGCGCCTCGTTCACATCTTTGCCCCGCACCAGGTCTACCACCAGGCGTACCTTCTGTGCAGAGTATTCCACGAAGCGCACCTCGGCGCGAATATCAGTCTGCATGGCTTACCTGCCCTTCTTAACTTTCTTCTCCGCTACATGCCCACGGAAGGTGCGTGTCGGAGCAAACTCACCCAATCGATGCCCCACCATGTTCTCGGTAATGTAAATGGGTACATGCCGGCGGCCATCGTGCACAGCGATCGTGTGACCCACCATCTGGGGAAAGATTGTGCTGGCGCGGCTCCAGGTGCGAATGACCTTTTTATCTCCGCGCTCATTCATAGTTTCGATTTTTTTGAGCAGTTTGGGTTCGATATACGGACCCTTTTTCAACGATCGTCCCATCAGATCATCTCCAACTATATCTCAACAGCGATTGCAGGTTGCGTGTGTATCCGCCAGAGACCTAGCGTTTCTTGCCGCGCCGGCGGACGATATATTTATCCGTCTTTTTATTGCGACGTGTCCTGTATCCCAGGGTCGGCTTACCCCAGGGACTCTTCGGGCCTGGCATACCAATCGGTTGCCGGCCTTCACCACCACCATGCGGATGGTCTCTGGGAGACATAGCTGAACCACGCACCGTTGGGCGGATTCCCTTATGGCGTTTTCTGCCTGCCTTGCCCAGCTTAATATTTCCATGTTCCAGGTTACCAACCTGCCCAATCGTCGCATAACAGGTCTGGCGCACAAGGCGCACTTCGCCGGAAGGCATGCGCACCTGGGCGTAATCGCCCTCTTTTGCCAGCAACTGTGCTGCCCCGCCTGCCGACCGCACCAGCTGCGCCCCGCGCCCTTGTGTTAGCTCGATGTTATGCACCAGGGTGCCGACCGGGATATTAGAAATCGGCAGGCTGTTTCCCGTACGAATCTCCGCTCGCGGACCAGACAAAACGGTATCACCCACGCGCAAATCTACCGGCGCGATAATGTAACGTTTTTCACCGTCTGCATAATTGAGCAAAGCCAGGCGAGCTGTTCGGTTGGGATCGTACTCGATCGCCGCAACACGAGCCGGAATTCCATGTTTCTCACGTTTAAAATCCACCACGCGGATATGACGGCGGTGCCCGCCACCGCGATGGCGTACCGTCACGCGCCCGTAGGCGTTGCGCCCTCCGCTTTTGCGTAAAGGCTTGAGCAAAGAGCGCTCAGGCTTGTCCTTGGTCACCTCTTCAAAGGTATACCCCGTCATGCCTCTCTGACCGGGGGTTGTCGGCTTATATTTCTTTACTGCCATCACTTCACCCCTTCAAAGATATCTATCGTGTCGTCTGCAGACAGGGTCACGATAGCCTTCTTATAACCACTGCGACGGATCATCAAGCGCCGGCTACGAGCACGACGTGTGCGCTTGGCGGGCACATTGATGATATTGACTGTCAACACATCCACATCAAACAATGTCTCGACGGCATCTTTCACCAGTCTCTTGGTGGCTTTCGGGGTCACCTCGAAGCAATATTGGTGGAGATTGCTGTTTAGATAATTCGACTTCTCTGTAATGATCGGTCGGCGAAGCACATCATAAATAGTTGTCATAGCTTCCTCCGATCTAACCTAAGTAAGATTGCAACACATCCAATGCTTTGAGCGGCACGATGACTTTATCGTAGCCAAGCAGGTCACGGATGTTCAAATAGTTTGCCAGCAATGTCTTGGCGGCTGGCAGGTTGTTAGCCGAGCGAATTACGATTTCATAATCCGCATCTTTTTCCGGGATCAGGATCAGTACGCTTGCATCCCCGACTAGCCGTTGGAGAGTCTGGGCAAGCAACCGGGTTTTCGACTCGGAGAGCTTAAGATTGTCCAGCACAACGATCTCAGCCTCTGAGGCTTTAACCGTGAGCGCAGAACGAAGCGCAGCCCGGCGCATTTTTCGCGGCATACTCAGCGAGTAGTCACGCGGTCGAGGGGTATGCACTTTGCCACCACCCACCCATTGTGCAGCACGAGTGGATCCCTGGCGAGCACGACCGGTGCCTTTCTGGCGCCAGGGTTTTCGCCCACCACCCGAGACTTCGCTGCGGGTCTTGGTTTTATGGGTGCCCAGGCGGGCATTTGCCATCTGGCGGACATAAGCCTGGTGCATCAGATCCACATTAACCGGGGCCTCAAAGATCCGGGCAGGGAGTTCTATTGTACTGACCTTCTGACCATCCATGTTCAATACATCAAGTTCCATAATTTCTCGCTCCAATTCAAGCATCAGCCCATCCTGATATACCGCCTGCCGCTGATCATCCATCGGCAATGCGGGTCAGGATGAAGTGGACTATTGCTTGCGTGCTCCCTTGATCATCACCACGCCACCTTTCGCTCCCGGGATCGCGCCGCGCACAGCCAATAAATTGCGCTCACCATCCACCAGAACTACCGCCAGGTTCTGCACGGTCACCCGTTCATTACCCATATGCCCTGGACCGCGGGAGCCTTTATACACACGTCCAGGGGTTGTCCCAGAACCGCGTGAGCCAGGCGCTCGCTGCCGGTCGGATTGACCATGGGTTTTCGGACCGCCTCGGAAGTGGTAACGCTTCACCGCACCGGCAAATCCTTTACCTTTGCTGGTGCCGATCACATCCACGAACTCACCAACCTCGAAAACCTTGTCGACGGTGATCTTGTCACCTTCGCTAACTTCCGGGTTCTTCTCGCGGAACTCGCGTAAAAAGCGCAATGGAGGGATATTATTGCGCTTTAGGTGCCCGATCTGACCACCGGTAAGACGCTTTGGCTTCGCCTCATCGAAACCCAACTGCACTGCAGAATAACCATCTTGCTCTGGCAGGCGGATTTGGGTTACAAAGCAAGGCCCAGCTTCGATAATCGTTACCGGGATGGCGACACCGGCGTCATCGAAAATCTGGGTCATACCGACTTTCTTGCCAATCAGCCCTTTCAACATCTCAATTTTCTCCTAAATTAGATTGCGGGACTGTCAGCCTGGGCTTGGCTGCATCATCCCTGAACGCTGCGCAGTAAGATGAACCGTCGCGAAACTGGTTTGTTTTGGGGTTCGCGCCCGGAGCCGCTCTTACGCAGCCTCAGTATCCGTATGATGTGCAGAGCTCGTTTTACTCCTTACATCGCACGGAGATTTTCATACTAAATTTTTATTTCAATATCCACGCCTGCAGGTAGGTTCAGGCGCATCAACATATCAATCGTTTTTGAATCAGGTTCCAGAACGTCAATCAAGCGGTTATGGGTTCGAATTTCAAAGTGCTCGTGAGAGTCTTTATCGATGAAAGTCGAGCGCCGGACGGTGAACCGCTCAATACGAGTCGGCAATGGGACTGGTCCCACCACTCTGGCTCCCGTTCGCTCGGCTGTCTCAACAATTCGCTTGGCCGATTGGTCCAGAATACGATGATCGTAAGCCTTCAACCGAATACGGATTTTCTGCTTAGCCATATCTTACCGCCTAATCCAGGATCTTGGTGATCACGCCAGCGCCAACTGTCAGACCACCTTCGCGGATCGCAAACTTCGATCCCTGCTCCAACGCCACCGGCACGATCAACTCCACTTCCAGGTTCACATTAT
>JBFYSV010000185.1:0-4619 GCA_041301185.1 Anaerolineae bacterium | reverse complement strand
CCCAAATCTGGGTACTTCCACGGCGATTCCCATAGAGCCTGCGATCTTCAACTCCTTGCCCACTTCTTGGTTGGCCCTCTCAATTTGCTCCCGCAGGTAAACAGTCAGCCGGTCTGCATCCCCCAGCCCCACTCGCAGCAGCCCCACCAGCCGGTTGCAACCGATGCTGTAGATTTCCACCAGGTGCATATAGTCCTCATCCTCTGCGCTCTCCAGCGCCAGCCGCAGCGTGCTCCGCAGCACGTATCGAGTCGCCGCCATCTCCTCATTTGCAACCGCGAGAAATACGCGAAGGTCACGGGAATGCAGGGGGAAGGCGATGTATTCGTATGATTAAAATGCCCCTGGAAAAACAATTCGAAACGAATGGGCCTTCATACCCAAATTCCGGGGAATCAGTTGGTGGTTGGTAGTCTGTGGTTGTTAAGGAGCGCGGCAGCCCCCGCGAGGGCTGAATTCAGAACATCTGTTCATATTATAGCAATAAATTCTGGAATCCCAAGCGATTCATGGGGTGAATTTTGGGGTGAAAAAGGGGTGAGGAGATGAAATGGGTGCCTCACCCCTGGGGTGATTGGGGCGGCAGAGACGCAAAACCCCTGGCTTAGATCAGCGAGGACCAGTTTGCGTCTCTAGAGATCTAAAGGCGGTCTCAGGCCTGGACAGGCAAGCCAATAAACATCGACACCCTTTGCAGGATATCCTCCATCTCCGTCAATGACCAGGAGGAACCTGATTTGAATTCCCGCCCATCGTGTATGACTATCTGAATGGTATAGCTTGGCGATCCGTCACTCCAGTCGTGTTTCTCAATTCGCAAGCTGCTGATAGCATCCAATGTACATTGAGTGGTGCGCCATTTCAGGATGGGCGCTCCCTCTGAGCAAGATAGGATCCCTTGCCTCTTGTCGAAGCGTAACAGGGAGTTGAGCCCGGCTATAGCTGCCCATATAAAGAAGGCTGACACGACGATTGCCCCCAATGAGATGACCAATGCAATCAGGAAAAACACATTGAAATAATCCATCCAGTCCGGCTTGATGATGAGCTGGTATGGTGCAATCCAGGGAATGAGAGAAAACACCAGAAACAAGACCCTTTGCCCGGTGGGTAGCGTGGATTGGATCTCGATGAAATCTTCACCTTCTATGACGGTAAGCATCTTCGTTCGCCCCACTGCAATCCTTCAGTCAGCACAGGCCTCACCGGTAAAAATTGAATATACATCCATCGCCTGCCGGATACGCTCGTTCATGATCTCTCTGGTGAGGGGCTTGGCGGACGTTGCGATGTGGGAAAGTGTGAATATATCACCTCCTGCATGTATCCCGATCAGCCTGGTGTTCGCCAGGCGCTGCAATCTAATCTCATCGAGGAAGCGGTGGGTACCCTCGGCATCCAGGGAACTTACCAGGTAGCGGCGCTCGAACTCCGGAAACTCGGGAAAACTAACCGGGTCGCCAAACCTGGATATAACCCAGCCCATGACTTTATTCGCCATGTTCGTAAGCGGTCCATCGAGATCAGCCCTGGGAAATAGGGCAAAGGCGGGCAGGGTAAGATGAGGGGCAATCATCGCAACAGCCTGGACCTCGGTATAGCTATTATCATCCCCCGAGGTATCGATCAGGTCGAAGATGATCATTTCGCAATCCACCATCCTCTTGCTGCTTACGCTCTGAAGCTTATAGATATCTCCACTCTTGTCCGGCTGGGTTTTGCGGAGATTCTGGTAGAGCTGAGATATTTTCTGGACGAGCTCAGGAGACGGCTCCAAGGGTGTAAACCCCAGAGATCGGCTGATCTGGAGTTTGGTATCCCGCCCCTTCCGTTCTGATCGAACGATAAGAAAAACGGTCAAGCCAAAGAGCAATACTATGGAAATGACAACCATGATTTCTAAGCTCATCTACTGCATCCCACCCGCTTAGCGTGCACCGGCAACCTTGCTTCAGGCTCGTATAGATTCTAAAGCACACAGCCCGGGCAATTGCTAACAGATCTGTAATAATGCCCCAGCGAAGGGGCGAATTGTGGAAAAGGTATCACCGGCAAGAGGGGAGGGTGATAGTGGCCAGTGGGTGATTGAGGGAATATGAGACGCAAAAACGGGGTGATTGAATAGTAGGAGACGTAAAATTTTGCGGCTCTACCGAACATCACACATCCTCTACCTGCTAACGCTGCGTTGCGCCTGCTTTATCCTGCCGGATATGGCCTCGCCGCGATCGCCAGCAATGACGGCAGGCACCCCTGCCCCTCCATCCAGCGTACATGCGCCTCGATATCCTCCCGCCTCACCTTGAGCGGGCTCTTCCCGCACTGCCGCAGCAACTGACCCCACGCCGGCCCTGCCTGCTTCCTCGAGCTCGGTTTATAGGTCGTCTCCAGCTCTTTAAGCCACGCCTCCAGCGCCCCCACTGACACCTCCAGCCTCGATTCTTTATTCTTCTCAAAGCGGTTAGATGTATCTACTCACGGGGTTGCGTAAACCCGATAAAGTTTGGTAAGATAGTCAGCGTATGGCCCGAGAAGAGCTTGAAGAGCTGACCAAAGCCGAGTTGATCGAACTGATCTTGGGGCAAGCCGAACAGCTTGCCAAACTTCAGGCGGATTATGAAGCCTTGAAGCTGAAGTTCGAGAAGAACCGCAAGCCGCCGACCACGTCGCAGAATTCGTCGCAGCCGCCCTCCAGAGATCAAAAGGGCAACAAACCCAAAGATCGGCGCAAGCGCCGGCACGGCCCGCCGCTGGGGCATGAGAAACACGAGCGCAAGTTTGTGGCGCAGGCCGATCAGGTGGTGGACGTACGACCGCAGAGTTGCCGCACCTGTCAGGCGGATTTGAGTGCAGACAGTGGGTACCTGGTCAAGGTGAACCAGATCACGGAACTGCCGGAAGCCAGTGCGCAGGTGATTGAAGTTCGGCAATATGAAGTGGTCTGCCCGGGCTGCCAGCAAGCCCAGGTGGAGGCGCCGCCGGTTGGATTGGAAATGGAGCGAGCCTTTGGAGCCCGGTTGGAAGCGACGGTGGTGTATTACCGCCAAGAGCAGCATATGAGCTACGAACGCACCCAGAAAGCCCTGTTTGATCTGTGCGGAGCGGAGATCAGTCAGGGCGGGATCGATGAAATCATGAAACGGGCCGGAAAGCAGGCCATTTCCAAACAAGCCGCACTGGAGGCTGCGGTGCGGCAGAGCCGGGTGATCTACTGTGATGAGACCAGCAGCCGGGTGGATGGGGACAACTGGTGGGAATGGGTCTTCTGCACGGTCAGCACGGTGCTGCATGTGATCCGCTTCAACCGCAGTGCGGATGTGATCCGGACCGTCATGGAACAACACCAGGCCGAAGTGTGGGTCAGCGATTGCCTGTTGGCCCAATTGAAAGCCCCTGCCCGCCAGCGCCAGATCTGCCTGACGCATCAATTGCGCAATCTGCAAGCCGTGGTCGACGCCAACCCGCACTTGTTCTGGGCGCCAGCCATGCAAGCCTTGTTTCGTGCGGCGATCCATCTCCATCACCAACGCCATCAACTGTCTCCCCAACAATTCTGCCTGCAAGTCGCACGCCTGGAGGGCGTGTGTGACTGGCTACTGCTGCGTAACCTCTCGCCGCCTGCAGCCCAAAGACTGCAACGCCGCTATCAGAAGTATCGCTCTCACTTGTTCGTCTTCCTGTACCGAACGGATGTCGAGCCAACCAATAATGTCTCTGAGCGCGCTCTGCGTCCTTCGGTGATCCATCGCAAGGTCACCGGTGGTTTCCGTTCCGATTGGGGAGCCAAAACGTATGCTGCCCTGGCTTCCGTGATTGACACCGCTGAGCTATCTGGCGTTCGTGCATTTGAAGCCATTCAGTCCCTTTTTGGCCCGCCTGCTCTGCCTATTCCCACAGGCGGTGAGTAGATACCTTTCAACAGGTCGAGAGGGCATTTTTTCGTCACTACGAATAATCATGGGGCTTATCTCCGCTCTCCCGTTTTTGGAGTTCTTGATTATACAATAACCGGATAATATAGACCAATATAATCTAGGATCATCTGCTATACTTGACCAGCGCTCGCCACTGGGGAACGCATTCTACTCCCCTGCTTCCTTGAGAGCTCATCGTGCTTGTGGCAGATCCGCTTGGTAGGAGAGGACAAGATGTATGGTTTGATCGGCAATATTATCGTTATCTCGGGGCGCCGAGATGAGCTGATTGGCATCTTACTCGATGCCACAGGAGACATGCCCGGGTGCTTTAGCTACGTCATTGCCAGGGATGCGGCGGACGAGAATGCCATCTGGATCACCGAAGTCTGGGATAGCCAGGCAAGTCATGCGGCATCGCTATCGCTTCCCGCGGTCCAGAAGGCAGGAACCCTGGGCAGGCCCCTCATCGCTGGCTTCGGTGAGCGCATCGTAACCGCTCCGGTCGGAGGGCACTCAGGGCCACTAACGCGGTAACACCATGGGCTATCGAATTAATCAGACCACCCTGACTGTTGTAGATATTGCGAGCCGCCTACACACCCCCCAATCTGGGTACTTCCACGGCGTGTATCACGAGGTGTTGTCACCCCGGCGCATATCCACGTCGAGGTTCGCCACCCGCAAGCTGGTGTGCCGGGGACC
>JBFYSV010000183.1:0-2653 GCA_041301185.1 Anaerolineae bacterium | reverse complement strand
GCATCCGCCTCTGACAGGACCATCACGATCTGCTCGGATAAATCAAGCTGGGACATGACATTATACTGGAAGCTGGCCTGACCGCTTATCATCAATTCGCCAAATGCCAGGAAGCGCACTTCAGAGCGGTATTCACCGAGATTGCGATCTGGGGAGGGGCGCTCCACATAATCCTGGTGGTAGACGGGATCAGCGCCGCCATCTTCAATAAGCAATTTCGGAACAGCATCCAAAGATACATACGATCGGGTGCGCGGCTGGAAATAAGTCAGATCATCCCCAGCCGGCTGGACCCCGAGCTCGGCGAATTGTTGGGCAATATACTCCGCACCGCCTTGCAGGCCAGGGCTGCCGAGCGCCCGGCCCTGTAGATCAGGATCAGCCAGGACCTCCAGGTAGGCCATCGACTGAGCCCCATCAAAGGCTTCCGCCTGTCTCTGGTAATATGCCAATGCGCCAGTTTGGCCGCGTACGTAAAAGAAAGCAACGCCCAGGATCACCACCACCGCCAGCGTGTACCGGTTGAAAAGGCGCATCACCCGCACACCTACCACATCCACCATGTGGCGCAGCCCCTCTCCCAGCAGGTTAAAACCCAGGATCGCCAGGAAAAATGCCAGGCTGGGGTACAAAGCCATCCAGGGGTAAGAGCGGGCATAGGCTCTCACATTACTAAGCAAGGCTCCCCACTCCGGCACATCCGAGTAATGGTATGGCGCTCCAAATACATCCAGCTCGGCAAACGCGCCGCCGCCGATAAAGATGCCGATAAATCCTAGCTCCCCCAAGATCATCAGAACCGCGCCCATCTCCAAAGCGGCAATTGAGATCAACGCCAGGATCAAGTTTGGTAAGACGTGGTGCAAAATGATCCGGTAAGTGCGCTGCCCTACGGCTATGGCGCTCTCGACAAACTGGTTAGACTGGATGGTGATCACCTCGCTGCGCACAAATTGCATGATCTCTCCCCAGCCGACAAAACACAAGGCGATGACAAAGGTGCTGATCCCCTGGCGGATGCCCAAAGCCAGGATCAGTGTCATCGCCAGCAACAAGGTGGGGAAAGCCGAGATCACCTCAGACGCGCCAACCAGCGTGCGATCCAGCCAGCTGCCATTTGTCCAGCCTGCCAGGGCGCCTAACACAAACCCGATCAGCATGCGGGCGATCACCACCAGGATTGCTATCATCAATGTCTGCTGCGCCCCGGCAAGGATCAAGCTCATCATATCTCGACCGAGCACATCGCTACCCCAGGGGTAGACATCGTCTGGCGGGAACGGTGGGACCTTGAATTCCCCATTCACGATCGTCAAGCCTTGGGTTGTGTAGGGGCTATGGGGCGTTAAAAGCGGGCTGAACAGAACGATGCTGCTGAGTCCCGCCAACAGAAACACGCCAAGGATCAGTGCCGGGTTTTTGAGAGTGCCTTGCACCCATGCCCGTCGCTGGCCGCGATCGACATACTCAAGTTCCGCGGTGTTCCCCTGAAGTCCGCCGACTTTAAACCCCTGCTCTTGAAGGTGTTTCTCCGGTGCTGCCTTCCTACGCCTGAAGAATCTATCCCGGATATCCGTTAACACTGCCAGCGCTGATCTGAACCGCTCCAGAAGGCTGGTTTTGCCTTCCCGCATGATATGTTCAGGGATGGCGCGCAGGCGCGGGTCAAACACGCGACAAGCCAGATCGATGAACAGGTTGACCAGGATAAAGAGTATCCCCAGGCACAGGATTAAGACGACTGTCAGAACATCATCCTGGCGAGAGATCGACTTAAGCAAGGTAAAGCCCATCCCGGGCCAGCCGAAGAAATACTCAACCACAGGCAGGCTGCTGAGCGAGAAGCGCAAGGAGATACCCAGGGTTGTCAGGACAGGCACAGCCGCGTTGATCAAGACATGCCGATCCATAACCATCCGCCTGGTCAGGCCTTTGCTGTAAGCGGTGCGCACATAATCCTGTTCCAGGATATCGTTCAGGGTGACGAAGGTGACCCGGGCGAGTTGAGCCAGGGGTCGGGCTGCCAGCACCAGGGCCGGCAACAAGATATGCAAATCCCAGCCAAAACCGCCGACTGGCAGCCAGGTCCTGCCGCTGACTTGAGTAAGGCGAATGACCACCATCTGGAGCAGCAGCGCCGCAAAAAAGCTTGGGATAGATATCCCCACGATGGATACCAGCAAAATGGGCAGGGACCAGCGTGTGTTGCGCCAGCGAGAAGCCCAGATCCCCAGCGTAATGCCGATTGGAGCAGCGATCAGCATGGCAGCCAGGAGCAGCGCCAGGCTGCGGGCGACAACGACCGGAACCACTTCTACAATGGGCACCGCCCGAAGCATGATCGTGCCAGCGGTCGTACTTCCCAGGTCACCGCTGGCTAACTGACCAAGATACACTACCGTTTTTTCTGCAGCCTGTCCAAGCGATTGGCTGAAGGATGACCCACGCGCCATCTCCAGACCAAAATAGCCCAGGTAACTTATGGCAAGTAAAACCAGCAGCCCAAAAACCAAACGCTGGACGATCAGTGGCAATATTGACTTCAGGAGGAAAAAAACTTTTTTCATACCAAAGACAAGGGCTTAGTACACCCCCAGGAATGTAACACCATAGATCGCCAGGGTCAGCGCTGCATCCGTTAAGGTGATCATCA
>JBFYSV010000181.1:0-3534 GCA_041301185.1 Anaerolineae bacterium | reverse complement strand
TAAAAGAGTCTTGGTGAAGATCATCGGGGCGTGAGTGAATGACAAATCGATCGGTTGATTTCCGCCGGGCCTTCCTGGTCAGCGCCCTGGTTTCATTGAGCGTATCCTACATTGCACTGTGGGCAAAAATGATCACCAACCCGGTTGAATATTCCCGGGCGGATTTCGTTACCTTTTACACGGTCGGCCGGATCGGGCAGCAATATGGGCTGGATCGCGTCTATCAATTTGAGTTGCAAAAGGCGGTCGAGGAGGAAGTGATCGGCTACCCAATCCCGGACGCGAAAGTGCTGCCGCACAACCACATGCCCTTCTTGAATCCAGTTTTGGTTGTTCTTGTTGCCGTCACAGGGGGAAATTACCTGGCCGGCTTTCTGGCTTGGGATGTCGTTTTATTGGTTCTGTGGGGGACTGCAGTCTGGTTGCTGATGAAAACCGTGCCACAACTGGGTGGGAACAAGTTCGTTCTATTCTTTTCCTTGTTCCTGTTCTTTCCCGCTTATGTCAGCTTGTTGAATGGACAGGATACTGCCTTCCTACTCGTTGGAGCTGCTTGCCTTTACCTTGGGATCGCCCGAGAGAAAGCATGGCTGGCAGGCATGGGGCTTGCGCTCATGACAATCCGGCCGCATTTTGTGTTGGCGCTGGCTGTACCATTCCTGTTCAAGGATCGAAAGGTGTTCATCTGGTTTTTCGTGTTCGCTTCGATCCTGGCGTTGGTCAGCATCCTCCAGTTGGGTTATTCCGGCCTCGAGGATTTCCTGTGGATCCTGTTCGATACGGCCACCCGATCTGGTGAAGTTGCGATGTTGAATTTCATCGGCCTGGCGAGGCGGCTCCTGCCGGGGGTGGATCCGACCA
Organism: Anaerolineae bacterium; assembly: GCA_041301185.1. Taxonomy (GTDB): domain Bacteria; phylum Chloroflexota; class Anaerolineae; order Anaerolineales; family UBA4823; genus JAQBDA01. Next base: position 2,673 of record JBFYSV010000181.1, on the reverse strand, counting down.
TCATTCGTACCGTGGGGTGGATCATCTATATTGCCATGATTTTCGTTTTGGGGACCATCTGGAGGAAACAGGAAAAACTCAGCCTGCGGATTTTGGGGCTGGCTACGATTGCGAGTCTTTTTGTTGCGCCGCATCTGCATTACCACGATCTTGCATTGCTGGTTTTCCCGATTGCAGTAACCTTGATAATGGCTGTGGAGAGGCAGGTAATCCTGCCAGAGAATGCGCCTCTGCCGATCCTGGCGATTTCATTGATCCTGATGATGGGCTTTATTTCGGAGAGCGTGCAGTTCACTCTGCCGGCCATCCTGATGGGGTTGTTAGCAGTTTTGTTAATTTGGTCGGGCAAAATAACGGGGAGAAAGAAGCCAGATGGGATCTGATATAGGATTTACTATGCACATAATACGGATAAAAGATAAGAAAATCAGGCCGCTTATCCCAGGCGGCCTGTTTGGCTATTCAACGAAAGGATCTTCGGCGGGTAACTCTTTACCCCACCTTTCCATATACCCCTCCAGCGAAACTGGTGCAAAGCATTGTTTCACATAAACAATATCGAAGTTCTCGTCACCGATAAGAGCAAACCCCTTTTCGGGGTAAATGTAGACTTTGCTTCCCATGGCATAATAACTGTAGGCAATCTGAACCGGTTCCCCATATTGGGCCTTAATCGAAGTTAGCACTAGAGTTGTGTCTTCATCCATAACAATACTAGAGAAAACAACAATTAGGTTTTCAAGGATGATGGTATTGAATTGACCAGCCAGAGGCGATGGATAGAGAAGTACCTCATCACTTCCAGTTTGTTCGGAAGCAACCGGTTCGCCGAGAAGGGCTATTGCTTCGGTTTTTGTGGTTTGACCGGGCTGGATACCTTCATAACACGTGACATTGGTTAGTGGAGGGGAAGGCTCGATAGAGGTATCTTGCCCAGTGGACTCATTCGGTGACTGACCGTTTGAGGAAGTTTGGGATGAACAAGCCATTATTGCAAAAACCATACCAATCATAGATAGAAGGATAGGGATATTAGGGTTTCTTTTGTTGCCCGTTTTCATATTCAACGCCTCCAAAAATATTGTCACGAACGAATTGATAACGAACCATGGAATTGTTCATTAACTTTTGTGGGTCATAGAGATACATTTTTACGGAATCGCACATGTCTTCCAATGGGTTTGTTGAAGCATAACTTGTTACAGGACGATTCCCATCTGTAGCGCCCCAATATTTCCACTTGGATACATGTTTCCAAATCACATATCCATTTGCATCTTTTTTCTCTTGTCCATTCTCATCGAATTCCTTCTGATAATAACCAAAAATCCACCCCGTTTTGGGATCTGCTTGGACAGGCTTGGTAGTGTTGATCCAGTTCTGAACTATAGGATTTTTATATGCGCTCTTATACATGGATTGGGGCTCTTTGAAAAATTGGAGTGCATGGGTCATTTCATGGACAAGCGTTCCCTTGAACTGGGTTAAACCTTGAGGATCATTTTCGAATTGGCTTTTTGCTGGATCAAATACTGAATCATATATCCTGATCGTTTCTGATGAAAGCGCACAGGTAGGGCATAACCTTTGGTCGGCTGCCGAATAATCAGCCCGGGTGCTTCGATTTAGATTCCAATTCTTATCCCACGCTGATTGGTACCTGACAATTTTTGTCAAAGCAAGCTGATCCAGGAAACTCTGGGGCAATTGTCTGAAAAGTTCGTCCATGGCTCTTAATTCTTCATCCTTCCACTCAGCATCTCCATTTTCAACAGTAATACCATAGGTTTGTTGAAAATATTCAGGTGTCAGGGGTATCAAGCCCGCCTGGAATTCTGCTGCCGGGTACGCAACCTGCCAGGTTGTGGAGTAGGATGAAGCCGGGCTACTGGAACCCGGGAATTGGATGCCGTTCATAACGAATGGTTCGGTTGTGCCCGAAGAAGTCATGTCAGCAGATCCGCTACCGGTGCCGTTTGCATTCAGGGTTCCATTTACGGTTGCCGTCCAGGTCATCGCACCCTTCACGGTTCCACTGCCAACCGGTGTATTGATCGTCTGCGAGAATGTGCCGCTGCATGTGACAGTCGCCTGGATTGCGCCCCCGTTCCCGCCTGCGAAGTTGCCAGTAATTGGGCAAGCTGGATAATTTACAAATGTGGTGGTTGAGAATCCTTCAACGCCAAAGCCCATCGTATAGGGCATATTGATCGCGGCTGTTTCTCCGCTGACCGGCCCGCCGGCAGGGTTGAAGGTTAAACTGAAGGCGATACTTCCCCCGCCGGTTGGATTCTCGATCGTGCCCTGGCCGGTGATTGAGTTTCCTCCCTGGGCATAGACAGGCGTCACCTGTAGTAAAAGAACGATGATCAAGAACAGAAATGTAATTTGCTTTGAAATCCGATTCCGATGCATGTTATCTCTCCACGAAACTGGAATGATATGGGTAGCTTACCAGAGTGAGTGGATATATACAATGAATGAAAGTTGCTATTTCATTACAGCTATCTATTTTGGAATTCCTGTTCCTGTGTCGCGCTTTCCGGAGTTAGCATCTCGAACTGATGCCCTTCGCCCTTGCGGGCAAACATCTCCTGGTTTACAACCGTATCCTTGAATTTCAGGAAGTAAGGTTGTTGCAGGTGGAATTCGCGCGCGGCCATATCCGTGTAC
>JBFYSV010000178.1:0-3462 GCA_041301185.1 Anaerolineae bacterium | reverse complement strand
TCATCGCAGACCTGGATGACAACGGTTTAGCGGAGGTAATCTTTACTTCCTGGGCTGAAAAAGGATCGTACAAGACCGGCACCCTTTACATCCTGGACTACCTGGGTAACCCAATCCATTCGACCCCCCTGCCGTCTGCCTGGGATGGTTGGGACTGGAACGGCGGTTTGCCTGCGCCTACCCTGGCAGACATCGATGGCGATCCTGATCTGGAAATCGTGATCAATACCGCCCATACCGGGCTGGTGGCTTACGACCTGCCCGGCACCTCTCAGGCGCGAATCTTATGGGGCACGGGTCGGGGCAATTACCAGCGCAGCGGCTCCATCCTGCAGGGCAACCTTTCGGCCTCCACCAAGCACGTGGAACCCTTGCTGGCAGCGCCTGGCGATAGCCTGCACTATACCATCACCCTGCGCAACCCGGGTCCATCGCTGGATCAGGTTGAATTGACCGACGATCTGCCCGACCAGGTGAGCTTTGCCGGTGGGCTGGTTGCATCCTCTGGCACCGCCCAGGAATCAGGCGGCGTGATTACCTGGAGTGGAAAAGTGCCCGGCGGGCAGCCGGTTGTCATCCAATTTGACACTCTTCTGGACGCGGGGATAACCCAGCCTCAGCCGGTCGTCAACACCGCCATCCTCAGCGACGAGACAGGGCAAACCTACCAGCGCCAGGCAGTTGCCTTTATCAATGGATTCTCGCTCTACTTTCCACAAATGACCCGCCAGTTCAATGACTGATTACGCCCTCCTGGAATCTCGCATTGCCGCATGGGCTATCGCTAACCCCGATCTGATCGCCGGTGTGGTGGTCGGCTCGCGCGGCCGTGCGGATCATCCCGCTGACCAGTGGTCAGACCTGGACCTGGTAATATTTACAACCGCTGCGGAGGTTGATACCCGGGATAGCACGTGGCTTGAAGGCTTTGGCCCATTATGGGCATCCTGGCTCGACAACACCGGCTCAGGCTACCCTGAGTGGTTCGCTCTCTACGCCGGTGGTCTTAAAGTTGACATCGTCTTTGTCCCTGTGCAACCTGGCGCCACGACCCTGGCGCAGATGCTGGGGACCTTCGCCCACCAGGATGTCCTGGAGCGCGGGGTGCGTGTCTTGTTTGATAAATCGGACTTGCCTGCTAAAGCGGGAATAACGCCACCAACCTCGTATAGCCAGGCTATCCCGAACCCCTCTTCAGCTGAGTACCGCAACCATCTAAACCATTTCTGGATAACCGCGGCTAAGACCGTCAAACTCATTCAGCGTGGCGACCTTTGGCGCGCCAAGCAGGCCTGCGATGGTGAGCTAAAAACCTGCCTGCTGAAGATGCTCGAGTGGCACACCCGCGCCAGATACAGGCTGGAGCGTGATATCTGGTATGACGGCCGATTCTTATCGAGCTGGGCAGACCCGCGCGCTGTGGCAGAGCTGCCGGGTACCTTTGCCGCCTACGACCAGGCCGACCTGCGCCGCGCCCTGCAAGCTACCCTCCACCTGTATCACTGGCTGGCTGGCGAGACTGCCGCCAACCTGGGTTTCGATTACCCTCAGCCGAATGATTTGCAGGTGTTGGATTGGTTAACCGCGTCCCTCGCTTACTGACCTGTAGGCTCCAGTTTTAAAGCTCCGTTTTCTCGAAGCGCCATAGACCGACCACGACAAACAGCACGCTCAGCCCGATGCCCCACCAGACAGGCTGCAGGGAGGGCAAAGGCTGCCCCAGGATCAGCGCCGCAGTCAGCGAAGGGGCATCCGGCTCAGCGTTCAGGAAGATGCCCACCGGTAGCACCTTCCACAGGACCGGCGCCATCTGGACGAGAAATTGCTGTCCAAATAAAAACGCCAGCCCCAAGCCGATCACCGCTCCCCGGTTGTTGAACAGAGTCCCCAGCATTAGAGTGAAGGTTTGGGCAAAGATCAATGCCACCCCCAGGCAAGCCATCGCCGCCAGGAACGGCAGGAAGGGCAGCCACTCCCCAAGCCCCACAAGGGAGATAATCACGTAGGCGATCAATCCGGGGATCAGGATCATCATCACCAGGATGCCTGCCATGTTGCCGAATAGCTTGGTGAGCACAAAAGCTGCCCGGGAGAGCGGTTTGGAGAGCACCCAGGCCGCTGTGCCGGACAGCTTCTCGCCCACAATGGCATCCTGCATGATGATCACCACTCCGATGGCGGCAAAATACCCACTGAAGATGCTATAAATCATCGCCCCCGTTGTAGCCACCTCCAGATCGGTAACCGCGCCGACATCGCGCTGCATAGTTACCAGGGTCACCAGCAGGATGCCATCGATCATCCCCACCCAGATCAGCAGGTGGGTCAGCCAGGTGCGGGTGCCAAACCAGCCAGCCAGCTCTGCCGTCAAGAAATTCGCCAGCCCGCGCTGCCAGCCGCGGCCCTGGCGGATCACAAATGCGCTATTTCCCGCCATCGTCACCCTCCACCATCTGCATGAAGACATCTTCCAGCTCGTACCTGCGCCGGCGGAAATCCAGCACGCGCGCCTCGGGCTCTGACAGCACCAGGCGTAACAGCTGCCCTTCAGCAGCCTGGGGATCGCTCACAGCTACCATCCAGCTGGCCTTGCCATCCCCGGCATCTGTGATCTGCAGGCTGTTGACCCAGGTCTGGGAGCGCACCTGCTGGGCAATTTCCTCCGATACTCCCACCAGGGTCAGGGTGAACACAGGTCCTTCGCTCCCAGCCAGCAATGCTTCGATCGGTCCCAGGCTGAGCAGCTCGCCCCGGTTCAGGATTGCCACCGTATCGCTCACCTTTTGCACATCATTCAGAATGTGGGTCGAGTAGAAAATCGTGGTGTACTTGCGCAGCCTTTCCATCAGCTCCAGGATGTCATGCCGTCCCATCGGGTCGAGCGAGGCAGCTGGCTCATCCAGGATCAACAGGTCGGGGTAGTTGACTTGAGCCTGGGCGATGCCCAGCCGCTGCAGCTCGCCGCCCGAAAAACCTTTGATAGCCCGGTCCGCCTTCTCCTCCAGCCCGACCAGCTCCAGCATCTCCTGGACTCGGTCTGCGATCGCCTTTTGCGGGCCTTTAAAGAAGAAACCAGCCGTAAAGGTAAGCGTCTGGCGGGCAGACAGGTGCTCGTAGAAGCGCGGCTCTTGCGGCAGGTATCCCACCCGGCTGCGGATCTCCACACTGTCCTTGAGGATATCCATATCGAAGACACGCCCCCCGCCCCCGCTGGGCTGGATCAGCCCCAGCATAAGCTTGATCGTGGTGGTCTTGCCTGCCCCATTTGGGCCAAGAAAGCCAAAGATGGAATTCTTTGGCACGCGCAGGTCCAGGTTTTGCAAAGCCTGGACGCCATTGAAGGCTTTGCTTAGCCCGCGCGTCTCGATGACATGAGAGTAAGTATCAGTCATAGGCGGCTCCTTTGGTCTAATTCGTTTAGGAGTTATGCAGTTCAAGGGGGAAGATGGGGGTGTTTTGGCG
>JBFYSV010000177.1:0-21115 GCA_041301185.1 Anaerolineae bacterium | reverse complement strand
ACATCGCCTAGCGGCAGCCGCGACCAGAGATAGCCGATGCTCAGATACAGCGGGTAGCCCGTGGCGCGCATCAGCCCGCCGGTATAGGCTGCCGTGGTCAGCTCGGCGCTATCCAGGTTGTAGATGGTCGGTGCCAGGGTGCGCAGGTAGACGGCCAGCGGCACGAAGAACGCCGCCAGGCTGCGCCAATCCACCATCCGGGCGATGGATCGAATGGAATCCAGCCCTTTTAGGCTCGCAACGATAGCTGCGGGCAATGAAGTGGTCTCAGCGGTAGATTGGCGGGGTTCTATGCTCATCGGGTTCTCGCAGGCAAGTGATATATGGCAATCTTCATAATATTAGTAATATTTCTACCCTAAAAGTTATGCCTAACTCACCGTTCTCTCATTTATTCTTCATTTTTCAAGACAGCGTTCGGAAATTTGTCTGTGCTGGGGATCAGCCCCGATATTGACCATGAATTCACAAAAATGAATTCTCGCATTCTTGCGAGCTTCTGGCGCGCCAAAGGATGTTCGCACCTGTACCCATACGTACGAACAAAAATCTCGATTGGATTGGCTTAAAGGAGTGCTTTTTCTGCCTGGCGGACCAGCTTCTCCAACTCGGGCCACATGGTGCGGATCGTTTGGTCCAGCTGGATTTTCATATTCCTGGCTTGAAATCCCGCCTCGTTCAAGGCACGCTCGTAATAAGCCGCCTGCAGCTCGCCTTCTGTCCGTGATCCGGCAAACGGGCTGGGACCCTGAGCGCGGATCAGGAATTTCGCCGTAAGATTGCGCAGCTCGTACACCTGCTGGGTCACTTCGCCAATCTGGCTGGCTAGCTGGGGGTTATGCCGCCGCACTTCGAGCCGTGCGTCCGAGGCATCGTTCCGGTATTGGAACAGCTTGCGGTCTGCCTTATCCAGCACGGTGCCGATATCCGCCTGGATCAGCGCCAGGTCGTGGAGTGCCTCCCCGCAGATCTCGCTCACACTCAGGCTGGTGGCATACCAGGTCTGTACGCTTTCCAGCAGAGCCTGTGCGCGGCGTTTCTCGATTCGCTCCCAAAAACCCTTCAGCATGCGCCGATTATAGCACGCCCGGCAGGTCTGGCGCATTTTGATCCGGCGGGCAATCGCTCGCATATCCACAAACCACTCGTAACTATTTAAATCCACGAGTGTTAACTGGTATAACTGGCATAATCGATTAACCAGCTTGTTTTCCTGCAAGGGCGTAAAGTTTCAGCCGAAGATGTGCAGTATGTCATCATTAATGGGTGATTTCTATCACAAGACAACTCAATAAATTACACTAAAATCATTAATCAGTGTAACAGCATCCGGTTCCTGCCACATTCTATGCACGATCGACTATACCACTAACCAGTAACCACCTCTCAGCAGCAATGAGCGGTTCGCCTGTGGGTGCAAACGATGATCAAACTCGATCCATCTCAGGAACAGGTTACCCCGACCTATCTGCATAAGCCACTCTACTTGCAGATCCAGGAATATCTTGCCGAGCAGATCGTCTCCGGCGAGCTCAAACCCGAGTCGCGCATCCCTTCCGAACGCGAGCTGAGCACCGAGCTGGGTGTCAGCCGCATGACCGTCCGCCGGGCGATCACCGAGCTGGTCAATGAGGGTCTAGTCGAGCGTGTTCACGGCGCCGGCACCTTTGTCGCCAAACAAAAGGTCGAGTATGCCGCCTCGGAGCTAGTGAGCTATACCAATGCCATGCGCTCGCGCGGGCTGCGCGTCTCCCGCCAGCTGCTAGAATTCGACGAAGTCCCCGCCAGCCGCCGCCTTGCTGAGCGCCTGCAGGTGAGCATTGGTCACAGCCTTTACCGGGTCGTACTGCTTTGCCTGGCAAACCGCGTCCCGGTTATCCTGGAACGTTCTTTCTTCCCCTGCGAGCGCTGCCCTGGATTGCAGGATTACGATCTGGAAAAGACCTCCGTCTACGATCTGCTCGTCCAGGCTTACCAGATCCGTGTCTCGCACATCGACCAGAGCATCGAGTCGATTGTCGCCAGCGAGATCGCCGCCCGCCAGTTGCGTGTGGAGGACGGCTTTCCATTGTTGATGATTACCCGAGCTGTTTTTCGCCAGGAGGACCACCGTCCGGTCTTGTACTCCCAGGATCTGCTCCGCAGTGATTATGCCCGGGTTCGTTTAAGTATCCAGTTGGAGGAGAATGGATAGAAAGGAGAATGCAAGCATCCAAGCATCATCGATAAAGTGCCATACTCGCTTGAGTATCTCAATCCCCATCCAAACCTGACCTGGAGGTAATACTATGACAGAGATGGTCGCTCCATCCGGAGCGGGAGACCGCAAACTATACGCAAGAAAGAGTTCAGGACTGATCCGCACCATTGGCATTTTCGGCGCCATGGTGTTCGGTGTCCACTGCATCAGCCTGTCATCATCAGGCTTGATTCCTTATTCCTGGATTGCAGGCGTATGGCCCGGCAGCAGCATCATCGGCGTGCTCACCATTGCCATGATCTTCTGCCTGTTTCACGCTTATACCTATGCCTGCATCGGCGCCACCATGCCGCGCTCGGCTGCAGATTACACCCTTGCCAGCCGGGTGCTTAGCCCGCCCCTCGCCTTCGCAGCCAGCTGGACCCTGGTCATCTTTAGCGCCATGGTTGCTGGCTCACTGATCGCCTGGATCCCTCTGGTGGCTTTACCCACCCTGACCAAAACCATGGGCATCATCTTCAACAATCCAGGATTGGTCGAATTTGCCAGTTGGTCCGCTGGGAAAACCGGGATCATCGTCATCGGCACGATCTGCGCCATCATCACCTTCCTGCTGATGATCCTGCCTACTCGCACCATCGTACGCATCCTGGAAGTAGGTTTCTTCCTCGGCTTGCTCGCTTGGGCGATCATCTACCTCCAGTTGCTAACACCGGTATCCCAGTTTCCGGAGGCATGGGATAAGTTCATGGGTGCTGGTAGCTATGCTTCACGCATCCCACAAGCCGAAGCGCTGGGTATGGTGACCAACCCCAATGTCGCCCTGATGACGTTGGCTGGCTTGATCATGGGCTTCTGGGTCTTCTACGGCTACTATATCCCCACTTTCTTTGCTGGAGAAGTCAAGCAAGCCGATAAGACCCTCCTGGCGGGTAGCTGGTCATCCCTGATCGTCACCTGGGTGATCTTCGTCTTGGGAGCCATTCTGCTGCAACGCCTGGTTCCGCTAAATTGGATCGCTGCAGAAAGTTACCTGGCGCAAACACCTGCCTTCGCCGGGGAGAACCTGACCATGCCGTATATCACCTTCTTCGCGGCGGTGGTCAGGCCTAGCTTCCCATTGATCCTGTTCATCGCTTTCGTGTGGATCTACACCCTGATCAACCTGGCGCAGACCTACTTCTTCTACTGCTCGCGCATCGTCTTCGCCTGGTCCTTCGACCGCCTGATCCCCGAAGCCGTCTGCTGGATCCACCCCAAACTGCACAGCCCGATCGTATCGATCATCATCATCGCCATCATCGCAGAGATCGGCGTGATCGATGCCGCCCTGGGCAGCGTGATGGGCGCCCAGCTCAACTTCGTATTTTTCGCTGTCTGCACAATGTTTGTCCCCGTGACGGCAATTACCCTCTTCCCCTACCTGAAACCAGATTTATTCGAAAACTCCAGCGCTTTCGTGCGCAGGAAGATTGGTAAGATCCCGGTCGTGACGATCGTTGGCGGAATCACCCTCGCCTATATGATCTGGATGATCTACGCCACATTTGCCTATCCGGCAGTCGGCGGCGGCATCACCGGTACCAAGCTGATGATATTGGTTGGGCTGGTGATTAGCGGTCTGGCGGTCTTCTATATCGCCCGCTGGTACCGCATGAAGAACGAAGGCATCGATATCAAATGGACCTTCCAGTCCGTCCCGCCGGTATAAGTCTCTGATCTGGCGATATGAGATGGCACGTCCGAGTACCATTGCGGTACATGCCAGCCTCACATTTCCCAGCCCCTCCTTCCCCCTCCCCCGGAAACGGGGGAGGGCCGGGGTGAGGGTCGAAGGTTCAAGTTACCTCAAGAATATATTCTTAAGTGATTAGCATATCTATCCCGAATTGATATAATTCAACAATCTTTTCCGCAGGATAAGCGCATGTTCTTTAAAAAGAAGAGTCAAGAGAAAAACAAAATTACCCGTATCCTGTATGCCTCCGATTTCCATGGCTCAGAAGCTTTCTTCCGCAAGTTTCTATCGGCTGCCATGCAGTACGAGGCCAACGTGCTCATCACCGGCGGCGATCTGACCGGTAAAGCTATGATCCCGGTCATCCACCAGGGCGGCGGCAAGTATCAAGGCTATCTCTTCGGGCGCAAAGAAGAGCCGTCCACTCCCGCTGAGCTGGAGAAGTTCACCCAGACCATCAGCAATGTCGGCTTCTACCCGATCATCCTCGAGCAGGATGAAGCTGCCGAGCTGGAGGGTGATCCTAAGAAGATGGGCGCACGCTTCGAGCAAGAGATGTGCCAGCGTATCCGCAATTGGCTGACCCTGTACCGGGAAAAACTCACCCCACGTGGAATTCCGCTCTACTTCCTGCCCGGTAATGACGATTTATTCTCCATCGACCAGGTGATCGCCGAGTATGAGGACGCCGGTATCTTCAACCCGGACGGCAAGCGCTACTGGCTGGACGAGCATCACGAGCTGGTCGGCATGTCCAACTCCAACATGACCCCCTGGAAGTGCAACCGGGATACCGAGGAAGACCAATTAAGGGTCATCCTGGACACGCTGGTTGGTCAGCTGCAAAACCCCAGCCAGGCAGTCTTGGTATTGCACGTGCCGCCATACAACTCCGGGTTGGATGTCTGCCCCGAGCTGGACGAGAACCTGCAGATCATCGCCCGCGGCGGGCAGATCATGATGAAACCTGTCGGCAGCACCGCCGTGCGCAAGATCATAGAAGACGTGCAGCCTCTGCTCACCCTGCACGGTCACATCCACGAAGCCGCCGGGCACACCCGCATCGGTAAAACCCTGGCGATCAACGCCGGCAGCGAGTACGCCGAAGGGATCATGAAAGCTGCTATCATCAACCTTGAGCCGGACCGCATCAAAGGTCACGTGCTGATCTCTGGATAAATCTATGGGCAAATACGGAGAAATTCAGCAAGATTTCTACACCGAAAGAACCCGCATCCTGGATGCCCTGGCGCAGCCTGAAAACCATCACATGATCCTGCGCCTGATCGGCGCCCTGGCATTCCGCACCCATTGCCCCGAGTTCGGCTACCTGCAGGATTCCCTGGGTAGGGTCTTCACAGATATCGATTTTGCTTCCTACCGCTCAAACTTCAAAGATATCCTCCGCCTGCTGCCCGAGTTGGGCTACGAAGAAGACAAGATGGTCACTCGCTTGTTCAGCGAGTTCCGCCTGCTCTTCCACGACCCGCTCTACGGGCGCCATATCGACATCTTCTTTGACAAGCTGGACTTCTCCCATGTCCTCCCCCTGAAAAATCGTCTGGAAGCGGAAAAGCTGACCCTGCCCCTGGCTGAGCTGCTTCTGGAAAAAATGCAGATCGCCCAGATCAACGAAAAAGACCTGATTGACACCATCATGCTGCTGCGCGAGCATCCCCTCGGAAAAAGCGATGCCGAGACGATCAATGTCAATATCATCTGCGGATTGCTGGCAAGCGATTGGGGCTTTTGGCGCACCGTCACCGGCAATCTGAAGCTGACTTACGAGATCATGGATCAGTACAGCCAGCTCAGCGAGCAAGACAAGCGCATCGTGCGCGGTCATATCGATGAGCTGCTGGCTTATATCGATAAGACACCCAAATCCACTCGCTGGAAACTCCGCTCCAAAGTCGGCGAGAAGGTCAAATGGTATAAAAACGTTGAAGAGCTGGCGGATCGCTAATCTACTGGAGAATTATGAAACCCGTTGAAGAATACATCGTCCCCTGGGTGCGCACTGCAGAAACCTACAGCGACAAGCACATGGATTTCGCCTGGGCGCACCCGGAAATTTTGCGTTTAATGTCTAACGAGAACCTGCTCGCCCCCAGCCCGGCTGTGATCGATGCTGTGCTGGAAGCAGCCCGCCTGGGCAACCTGTATCCCGGCTCCGCCGAGCTGCTCCGCCAGAAGCTGGCTGAAAAAGCCGGTCTGTCTGCCGACCAGGTCATCCTCGGCAATGGCTCAACCGACGTGATCAACTTCACCGTCAGCACCTTTGTCGCCCCTGGCGACGAGGTGATCATCCCCGTGCCGACCTTCTCGATGTACGAAGCCCGGGTGCGCATCAACGGCGGCGTGCCCGTGCTGGTTCCGCTCACGCCCGCCCCCCAGTTCGATTGGGATGTCGATGCGATTCTGGCTACGGTCACCGAAAAGACCCGGCTGATCGTTGTTTGTACACCTAACAACCCTACCGGGAATGAGATCGCTGAAGCCGATCTGCGCCGGATTCTCGACCTGGGCATCCCGGTCTTCATCGATGAAGCCTACTACGAGCTAGAAACCAGCCCCCGCACCTGGGTCAACCTCATCCAGGAATACCCCCATGCCCTGGTCAGCCGCACCATGTCCAAGGCCTTCGGGCTGGCGGGCTTTCGCATCGGCTATGTCTTCGCCTCTCCAGTTGTCGCCAGCTACCTCAATCGGGCGCGCTTCCCGTGGAACGTCAGCCTGGTCGCCATCGCTGCCGCTCTGGCAGCCCTGGATGACGAGACCGACCAGCAAACCAAGCGCCGCAACACGCTGGAAGGCAGGAATTTCTTACAGCTGGAGATCAACCGCATCCCCGGTTTGCGCGCCTACCCCACCGAAGGCAACTTTGTGCTGATCGATGCCGGTATTTTGAACAAGACCTCCACCCAGATCCGGGATGACATCATCGCCCGGGGGATCTTCATCCGCCCGATGTCGCCCCACCACATGAAGGAAGGTTTTATCCGGGTTACGGTCGGAACTCCCGAGCAAAACCAGCGCTTCATCGATATCTTGAAGCAATACACATTCGAGTGCTTGCAGCTCTAAGCTGACCATGCAAAAGAAATACATCCTCGCTCACGATACCGGCACCGGCGGTGATAAAGCCGTGCTGACTGACCTGCGCGGTCAGGTTATCCACTCCCGCTACCAGGAATACGGGCTGAGCTACCCCCGCCCGGAATGGGTCGAGCAAGACCCGGATGAGCTGTGGCGCGCCGTCGCCCAAACCACCCGCCAGGTGATCTCTGAGTCCGGCATCGATCCGGCGGAGATCCTGGGAGTGGGCATCTCAGCCCAGATGTTCAACCTGCTTCCGGTGGATGAGGCTTGCCGCCCGCTTACCCCGCTGATGAGCTGGCTGGACATGCGCAGTATCCGCCAGGCAGATCGCATCCTCAGCGGGGAGACGCCCGATTTCCTCTTCCAGCACACCGGAAATATCCCCACCGCCAAGGACATCATCCCCAAGGTGCTGTGGCTCAAGCAAGAGCAGCCCGAGATCTGGAAGCGCACTTACAAGCTGCTCGATTGCAAAGAGTATATTCTCTACCAGCTCACCGGCAAGATCGCCATCGACTGGCACGGCGCCTCGGTGTATTTCCTCTTCGATCCGATCCGCAAAACATGGTCTGAGCCCGCCTGCCAGCGCCTGGGCATCCCGCTGGAGATGCTTCCCGAGGCGCATGCCTGCACCTCGGTGATCGGAGAAGTGACCCGGGCAGCCGCTGCCCAAACCGGTCTCTTGCCCGGCACACCGGTGGTGATTTGCGCCGGGGATGTCGCCGTAGCCCAAACCGGCTCTGGCGCTAACGCGGATGGCAAGGCGCACCTGTGCATCGGAACGGCTACCTGGATCGGCCTGTCGGTCAGCCAGTTCCGTAACGACCCGCACAAGCCTTTCTGGGCGCTTAACCACATCGACCCGCGCAAATGGATCATCGCCGGCGAGATGGAAACCGGCGGCGGGGCGCTGATGTGGCTGCGGGATACCTTCTTCCAGCACGAAACCCAGCAGGCGCGCCAACAGGGTCGCTCCAGCTACGAGCTGCTCGGTCAATTGGCTGCCAGTGTGGCGCCCGGCTCAGATCGGCTGCTCTTTGCCCCCTGGCTCTCCGGCGAGCGCGCCCCGGTTCTCGACCATTATGCCCGCGGCGCCTGGCTGGGCATCTCGCTCAGCCATAGCAAGGCGCATTTCACACGGGCCGTCATGGAGGGGGTGGCTTACCACCTGCGCTGGATTATCGAAGCCCTGGCTGCCAACCAGCTGCCGGTCGGCGCCCTGAATGCCATCGGAGGCGGCAGCACCAGCCCAGTCTGGACCCAGATCATCAGCGATGTCACCCGGTGCGAGCTGCATATCGTCAAAAACCCCCTGGAGGCTGGCGCCACCGGGGCTGCCCTGGCAGTGGCGGTCGGTTTGGGCGTCTACCCCGGCATGGAATCGATCGACAACCTGGTCGAGATCAGCCATGTTGTCCGCCCGGATGAGCGCAACCAGGCTCGCTATGACCAGCTTTATCACGCCTACCGCCAGGCGTACCAGGCGCTGATCCCGATCCACCACCAGCTATACGCAATCAACTCGTGATGACCGGCTCTCGCCTGAACCTATGAAAATCATCGCCAACCAACTTGCCCTCCGCCGCCGGGCTCGCCTTTCCCATACCGCCAGCCTGGGCGGGCTGCTGATCCTGCTCGCCAGCGTGGCCCTTTCCATGTGGAAGCCCGAGCTGAGCACCCTTTCCACCGTGATCTTGTTCATCGGTGGTGCCACATCGATGGTCGGCATCTATTTCGCCAACCGCTGGGTGAAACGGCCTCGCCCCGAGGACGTACTTAACCAGGCTCTCAAAGGGCTCAGCGACCAGCACCGCCTGTACCATTACACCCGCCTGGGCGAACACCTGTTACTTACCCCCAACGGCGTAGTGGTGCTGGAAACGGTCAACCTGGAAGGCCGCTTCACTTACCAGGACGGTCGCTGGCGGCAAAAACTTAACCTGGGAAGGGCGCTGCGCTATATTGTGGAGGAGAAGCTGGGCAACCCCGCCGCCCAGGCACAACAACAAATAGACAACCTGGCGGCCTACCTTCAAGAAGGGCTGCCGCCAGGCACAAAAATACCGCTCCAGGCTCTGGTAGTTTTTACCCATCCCCTGGCTGAGATCAAAGTGGATAAATCCCCCATCCCGGTGGTACAACCTGATAAACTGCTCAAGAAAGTGCCCCATCCGGGAGTGAAGCTGCCGGCAGAAACCTACCAGATCCTGCGCCAGCGGCTGGATGCCCTGCTGCCTGGCTTAACCGTGGTTTGACCCGACTGCCATTTGACCATTCGGGCGGTTACTGATAAAATATCCTTAGTAACTTGCCTGAACGTTTTATGTATCTTTCCTTCAGAGAGGCTCAAGGCTTGTGGATTTGAGCCTTTTTTGTCTAGCATGGCGTATCTCCTTTCCCCCTCCCGCTACCTGGCAGCGGAGTTCAACTGGCGTAAAGGAATAGGCTGGAAAAGCGAGCAGCTCATGGATTTTCAAATTGGCGATCGGGTTGTCCACTGGTCATACGGGCCAGGCGAGATCATACAGGTGGACGAGAAGGAGCTATCAGGGCGCAAATCACTTTACTATGTCGTTCAGATCAAAGACCTCACCCTGTGGGTACCGGTGGACGCCGCAGATACTGCCAGCCTGCGCTACCCAACCCCTGCCAGCGATTTTGATACCCTGTTCGCCATTATGAGCAGCCCAGGCGAGCCGCTTTCCGAGAACCGCCTGGAACGCAAAGCCCGCCTGTGCGAGATGATGCGCGACGGGAAGCTGGAATCGATCTGCCGGGTCATCCGCGACCTGGCGTACTTTAACCGCACCAAGAAGCTGAGCGAGTCCGACCAGTCGATCCTGGAGCGCGCCCAAAGTTTTTTGCTCAATGAGTGGGAGATTTCGTTATCCGTCTCTTATACACAGGCCGAACGCGATCTCAAACATCTTCTGCAAGAAAGCCATCCAAAAGTAAAATAACCCACCCAACTTAGGAGAACGAGATGGATACGAAATTGTTTGTAGGCAACCTGAATTTTGACACGACCGAAGAAGACCTGCGCAGCCTGTTTGCCCAGGCAGGCACGGTTACCTCCGTCGCCCTGATCAAAGACCGGGCTACGGGCAGGTCGAAAGGTTTTGCCTTCATCGAGATGAGCAACCAGAGCGAAGCCGAGCAGGCAATCAAGCTGTTCAACGGCTATAGCCTCGCCAATCGCGAGATCAAAGTAGATAAAGCCCGCGAAAAGGAAGAGCGCCCTTCCAGCGGCTACGGTAGCAACCGCTACCAGAGTGGCGGGCAGAAAGACCAGTACCGCGATCGCAAAAAGCGCAAAGGAAGCAGCTATAACGATCGTTATTAAACCCTGAAGCCAGGCAAGTATGAAAGCGTAAGCCCATGAATATTAATCGTGGGGACCATGTTGTTCATCCGCGTTTCGGAGTGGGGACGGTTGTTTCTATTGAAGTCAGGCACTTCTCTGAGACCGCCCCTCGCTTGTTCTATCGCGTGGATTTTAATAACACCACCCTGTGGATACCCGTGCCTATCCCCGAAACCGGCGGTCTGCGCCCGGTTACTCCCAAAAGCGATCTCTCGCAATATCGCCAGCTGCTGAAGAGCTCTCCGGTCCCCCTGGATAACGATTTCCGCATGCGCAAGCTTACCCTGGATGAGCGCCTGAAAGCCGGCACCTTCCAGGCGCTGTGCGAGGTTGTCCGCGATCTGCGCGCCAGGCACAAGGTCAAATCTCTGAGCAATTACGAATCCAGCCTTTACAGGCAGGTGCACGATGCCCTGGTCAACGAGTGGGCAGCTTCAAACAAGTCTTCTGTCGAGGAAGCTACTCGCGAGATCGAATCGCTCTTGCACAAGGGAAGCCAGGCCCTGCCCTCCAGCTAGCCTGGTGCACGCCATCCCTGAAAAAAAAGCCCCGGCAAGGCGGATCTTCGTCTCGATCCAGCCCTGCCGGGGCATTGCCATCATTTTACATGTAAGGCTAATCGCCCATATTCGCCAGAGTGTACACCCCGTCTACCTGGCGTACGGGGGCTTTAAAAAACGCTTCTAGCTTGTCAGATTCCATCTGGCTCTCCGCCAACTCGAAATTGCTGGTGCGGGCCAGGATCTCAATCTGTTTGGGGTCGCTCAGCACCCGGCTCACCTTGCCGTCGATCATGTGGATGATTTTATCCACGTATTTTGTCATGCGCAGGTCGTGGGTAACCATGATGCCGGCCCGGTTCTGCTCGTGGATCAATCCTGCGAAGGTCTCCACCACCTGGTAAGCCCGCTCCGTATCCAGGCTGGCGGTCGGCTCGTCTGCCAGGACGACTTCCGGCCGGTGTACCAGCGCCCGGGCGATCGCTACCCGCTGCTGCTGACCACCCGATAGCTGCCTCGGGAGGTTATTCAGCCGGTCTTCCAATCCCAAACGCACCAGCAGCTCTCGGGCGCGGGATTTGCCGATCCTGTCCAGCTTGCCGTTCAAACGTAGCATCAGCTCGACGTTTTCCAGGGCGGTCAGGTAAGGCAGCAGGTTGTTTGCCTGGAAGGTGAAACCGACCTTCTCGCGGCGGAAAGTTGCCCGCTCTTTCTCAGACATCTGGCTCAGCTCGTCGCCGCCAATCCACAGGCTGCCTGAAGAAGGCGAGAGCAGCGCCGCCAGCATCGCCAGCAGGGTTGTCTTTCCAGAGCCGCTCGGCCCGACCAGGGCTACAAACTCGCCCTGCTTGACTTCGATATCGACATGGTCCACCGCAACAACTGCGGCGTTCTCGCTTCCGTATAATTTTGTAACTAGATCGGTTCTCAATGCGATCGACATGTTCTCTACTCCTGAATGCACCACAAGTATCTTTCATAGGACTTATGCAGTTCGGGGAGATTGGGGGTGTTTGGGAGGGCTCCACCCGCCCAGACACCTCCAATTTCCCAATCAAGTGCGTAACTCCTATGCCAATAATTTTCTTTAGCTGGAGACGCCGATCGCGGTCAAGGGATCGATCTTCAGCGCCAGCCGGACAGAAACCATACCGCCCAGCGGTCCGATCAGCAATAGCAGGGCAATCGCCGCCGCCACCGACGAGCCGGTGAACAGGATGGGCACATTGCCGGGTAAACCCAGCGAGAGAGCCAGCGTTCCCAGGCTGCCGATGGTCACCCCGATCACCGTGACTGCCACGATTTGTAGCAAAGCCGCGCTGGCGACAGCCCGGTTGGTGCTGCCGATGGCTTTCAGCATCCCGATCTGTGGGACTTTTTGAAGTGTCTGGATCTGGAAGAAACCACCCACCACCAGCACGCCGATCAACAGGGTAAAGCCTTGCTGGGTATTCAGCGTGCTCTGTTGGGCTGTGTAGCCGGGGATTGCAAGGATGGCGGTTTGTTTATCCGCAACCTCGATCCCCGCCACCTGCTGCGCCAGGCTCTCGGCGATAACTTCGCCGTCCGCCGGGTTGAGCAGCTTGATCGCCATCAGGTTGAAGACCACCTCAGCAGAGCTGTTGGGAGAGCTGGCTTGCGGCCGGATCCGGTCCCAGGTTGCCAGCGGCACGATGATCGACGGCGAGAAGAAATACTGGCGCTGGTCTGTGATGCCGGTGATCTCCAGGGCGTAGAACTCTTCTTCGGTGCCCTGGATCGATTTGATGATCAGCTCGTCACCTAGCCCCAGGTTTTGAGAGGCAGCCAGATCGCTATCGATGATAGCATGGCTCACCCGCTTGCCGCGTAAACCGCTACCGCTCAGCAGCGCCGGGTCGCCTGGCATGCCTGGCTCAACCCCGATCAAGGATACATCCACCGCCTCGCGGCCGTCCTGGAATACGATTGTGCTGCTGGCAAAGCCGATCGGTCCAACCGCAGCAATTCCCTCCACCCGGCGGGCATTGCGCAAGGTTGCCTGTCCCAGCCGGCTGGAGGTAGCCTGCAAGTCAACGTTCTCCTGGTACACCAGCAAGTCAGCGTCAAGCTTCTCGATGAACTGCTTGTTGGCGTTTGCCAGCCCGCCTGCCAGCGCCGCAATAAAAAGAACCAGCGTGGTGATCAATGCGATGACCATGCTGAATAATAAAAAGCGGCCTTTGTTCCGCCAAATCTCTTTTAGTGCCAGGTAGAGTGCCATAATCTCCTCGAGTGTTTCTTTTTGTAAGCTAACCTGATAGATTGTACAGTATTTGTACAAGTTTGTCAAGGGTTTGATGTACATATTTTGTCGACTTAGCTCGGGGAAAATCCCCAAGAACACTCCACAACCCAATAAGTATTTCACCAACGGATCACATACCATTCATCTGACTCTGGCAAAAAATAAAAGACCGCCTGATCATCCAAGGCGGTCATTTTACTGACTCAAGTAGCCGGGCTTTATTCGTAGCCGACCGGCATTAAACACAACGGGGTCACGTTTTCCGTCAGCTCCATATCGCTTTGCACCCGTAACTCGTAAAAAGCTCCCACAAAAACCGTCCCCAGGCCCAGGCTCTCGGCTTCCAGGTACACATTTTGGGCAGCTGCGCCCACTTCCATATGGACAAAGCGTATCGTCCGCTCGCCATATTTGGCATGTGTTCGCTCGTACTCCGCCGCGATCACCAGGATCACCGGCGCAGTTTCCATCCAGCGCTGGTCCAGGGCGGCAGAAGCCAGGCTCGAGCGGATATCGCCGCTGGCGATGCGCCTCAGCCCGTGCTCGCCGGGCAGGTAATGGTACACCCCCGCCTCCAGCTCTTCCACTTTGCCCGCCACGAGATACACTTCCAACGGGTACAGCGCACCCGCCGAAGCGACCGTACGGTGCCCGGACGCGTCGCTCAGCCCCTGGGCTGCCCACAACAGCTGACCAACCTGCGCCAGGCTCAATGCCTGGTCGCGGTACTCGCGCACCGACATCCGCCCCCACAATGCCTCTTCCAACGATACTTGTCCATTGCGAGCCGGCTCGGGTAAGCCGATAGTTTGATCTCGATCTTTCTCCACCGCTCTAAATCCTTCGCTCCAGCTCTCTGGCTGCCTGCTCAAGAATAAAATAGCCCTGCTGCACCAATTTTTCCAGGTCTTTTCTGCCGGAGCCTGGCTCGTCGTTCCAACCCGGGTAAGCGCCAGGCTGGAGCTGCTCCACTTTACGCAGTAATGCCCCGCGCACCCCGCTCGCCTGGTGCGCCCAGTACGAATCAGCAGACAGGCGTTCCAGGCGCTCGATCAGCCGCCTGGATTGTTCGATCTGCAGCCACGCATCACTTGCCATCTAGCCAGGACAGATCATCCGCTTCGGGCTCTTGCGGGGTCTTCTCAGCCGCCGACAGGCTATCTGCCGCCGGCAAGCTGGCCGGCTCTTCTGGGGGAGACTCTTCGATAACCACGCTGGTTGGCTCTTCAGGCTCTCCCAGCGGGTATTCAGGCACCTGTTCCAACCCGGGACCCGGCGTGAAGACCGCTTCCGGCTGGGCAGGCAGCTCCGCCGGGGGAACGACCGCTACCGGCCACTGGTCGGAGGCAACTGCCGGGTGGGCTGCCCCTGCCTGAGGCCGGGGGTTGCCAAGCATGAGCTGCGCCCACAAA
This sequence comes from Anaerolineae bacterium, assembly GCA_041301185.1. Lineage (GTDB taxonomy): Bacteria > Chloroflexota > Anaerolineae > Anaerolineales > UBA4823 > JAQBDA01. Next base: position 6,533 of record JBFYSV010000177.1, on the reverse strand, counting down.
GCCGAGATATAAGCCAGGTAATTAAATACGTGCAGCGAGATCGTGGCAAGCAAAGCCCCCAGGAGGAAGCCGACCAGCGCCTCCAGCGCGGTATCCAGTACCCATGCGCTTTGACCGGTGAACTCGATTGTGATCGGCAGCCAGAAGAAGGTCAGCGGAGAAACCAGCAACGCCAGGCTGATCCCGCCCAGCAGCACCAGGACGATAAAGGATAGGATTCCCAGCGGCAGCTTGACCACCAGGTAGAGCAGGCTCTTCCAGGTGACCGGGTTGGTAAGCAAGGTGGTGAACCTTTCCCAGATACCAACCGGTGCTGCGCCAGGCTTATCCATCGGCGGCACCTGCACCCGTAAAAGCCAGATCGCCAGCAGGCGCTCGAATGAAGCAAACACCCACCACCCCAGGGCGACAAAAGCCAGGATGGCGAAACCGATCAGCACGATAGACAATCCCAGGCCCAGGGTAATCCCTACTGCGAAGAATATGAAGTATGCAAATCCCAACGGAAAAGCCAGGATCAGGTAGACCAGGTTCAGGTAAGTCTGCTCGCGCAGCCAGACCCCGAAGAATCGAGAGAACGGATTTCTTTTAGCCATTGCCACCTTCCGGATTACCCTCTTGCAGGTAATCATCGATAAAGCTTTCTGTCAGCTCGCCCTGGAGCAACACACCCGAAAGGCTTGTGAACGCGTTAGACACAGACGCCATTCCTTTGCGGTCAACCATCACGATCAAAGCCGAAGTCCCAGGCTTGAGCTCGCTGACAAATTTCTCCAGGAACTCATTTGAGAACCCCCGGTCAATTTTATCCGCCGCGACACCGCCAGCCCCGGCTCCGGCGATCGCACCGACCACCGCGCCTACCGGTCCGCCCAACAGCCCAACCAGCCCGCCAGCCACTGCACCAAACACCCGTCCCTGGCGCTTATCGACATCTGCCACATCCCGGAAAGTCGTCTCCCCTTCCAGGCTCCGTTCCAGGATTGCTGCGCTGTGGATAAAATACCGGGAATGCTTCGACCAGAGCTTCTTCCATTCATGGTAAGCCAGGCTTGCCCCTTCTATCGAGTCATATACCTTGATCAACACCTCGAAGCGCTGCTTGCCTTCCTTGGTGAGCTCAACCGGCACGCCCAGCAGGGTATCCACCTGTTCTTTGCTCAGCTTGAGATAGACGGTATCCGCTTCCGCTCTTTCGATCACCGCAATCGGCATCACAAGCTCCTGCTTCTTGCGGCCTGCCGTATGCACCACGATCTGAGCAGGCTTGCCGCTAGCAGGATCGATGACAATCTCCTCCACCGTCCCGATATGCCCATCGCGGGCGTTGACGAACGCCCCTCGGATCAGGGCGAGGTCTTTTTCCGGCGAGACCAGCTGGTCGCTGCTCAACCCCGGCACATAATAGATCGTGCTCGGACCTGCCTCGGTAGCTTTGAAGAAATCGTTCTCCGGATCACCGCCGATCACATACTGGCTCTCAACGAATACCGGCAGGGTAAAAAACGTCTCGCTGGAGATTCTCAAGCGTACCAGGGCGTCATCCGCATCCACCACATCCTCGAGCGCTACCAACCTGCTTTGACCGGATTTATCCTGGACAACAAAGCTGACCACGCGTTGCTCAGCCGGATCAACGACAATCGACACCAGCTCGGCGGCTAAGCGGTCGATCAACTCAACCCGGGCCTTCATATTCAAGGGGAATTTAATCATCTCCTGGCGATCCTTTCATAATTTTCCTGAAGACATCAAGCCTGATTTCATCAGGCCTGATATCTTCAGGGTGTGGAATATTCCTTAATGCGCTTGCGGCCGCGTTCGAACCATTTTACCACTTCTGCAATCAGCAGAACCAACAGGCTGAACCCCAATCCGATCGCCAGGTCTGCCGGGGGCAGGCTATCGGTTTCCAGGATATTCTGGAAAAAGGGCAGGTAGATCACTGCCAGCTGGAGCACAAATGTCGTCAGTAGTGCCCGCCACATGGAAGGGTTCGATAAGATGCCGATCTTCAAGAGCGAAGTATTATCCGAGCGTGCTGCCAATGCCGCTGCCAGCTGCGAAAGCGTGAGCGTTGTGAAGGTCATCGTCTGCCAATATTCTGCTCCGGCTCGCCAGTAGAAGTAGCCGATCCCCAGCGAGATGACCGCCATCAGCACGCCCAGCCACAGGATGCCGCCCACCATCCGCCGGTCAAAGATGTTCACAGAAGCCGGGTTGGGCGGGCGTTTCATCACCCCCGGCTCTGCCGGCTCCATGCCCAGCGCCAGCGCTGGCAAGCCGTCGGTCACCAGGTTCATCCACAAGATTTGCAGCGGCAACAGGGGCAGCGGCATGCCCAGCAGCGGCCCGAGCAGCATCACGGCGATCTCCGCCGAGTTGCAGCTCAGCAGGTAGCGGATGAATTTGCGGATATTATCGTAAATCACCCGCCCCTCTTCCACCGCGGAGACTATCGTGGCGAAGTTGTCATCCTGCAAGACCATGTCCGCCGCTTCTTTCGAGACATCCGTGCCGGTAATCCCCATCGCCACACCGATATCGGCTTTCTTCAACGCCGGGGCATCGTTGACCCCATCCCCGGTCATGGCAACGATATACCCCTGCTCTTGCAGGATCTGCACCAGCTGGATTTTGTGCTCCGGTGAGACCCGGGCGAACACGTTGACCTCCAGCGCCGCCTGGGTCATCTCATCCAATCCCATCTGGTCCAGCTCTTGCCCGATGATGTATTTGCCGCCCGCGCTGATCCCAAGCTGTTCGGCGATATGCCGGGCTGTCAGCGGGTGGTCGCCGGTGATCATCACCGTGCGAATCCCTGCCGAGCGGCATTTTTCCACCGCACTCTTCACTTCTGGGCGGGGCGGGTCGATCATCCCCACCAGCCCTACAAGGATCAGGTCTTGCTCCAGGGATTCTTCGCTTGCCCGCTCCGGGGGTGTTTCCATCAGGCGCACGCCCACCGCCAGGATGCGCATCCCATTGGCTGCTATCCGGTCATGAGCAGCAGTGATCCGCTCCTTCCAGGTCTCGTCCAGGTCTTCCAGCCGTCCTTCGACGAACACATAGCTGGAATGCCTGAGCAAACCATCAATCGCCCCTTTCGTGCATGCCAGGTACGGCTCTGGCGATTCGACCGCTCGCCTTTCCCACAGCGGTACCAGGCTGGGCGGCATATCGGCCGCGCTCTGCGGGGTGCGGTGCAAGGTTGTCATCCGTTTGCGCACTGAATCGAAGGGCACCTCTCCAATCCGCGGGAAAGCTTTATCCAGATCACCTTTTAGGATGCCCACCCGGGCAGCTGCCAGCACCAGGGCAGTCTCGGTCGGGTCGCCCACCGCCCGGTATACATCGCTTCCATCCCCATCGGCTTGCAAGATGGCGTCATTACACAGCGCGCTGGCTACCAGCAGCAAGTCGATCGTACTCTGTGCTCCCGGGGAAGATAGCTCGCCTTCGACGGGCACGATCTCCAGCTGATGCGAGCCTTCCTTTTGTATCAGGTCCAGCCGGTGGTTGGCGATATCCAGCACAGTTACCGCCATCTGGTTCTTGGTCAGCGTGCCGGTCTTATCGGAGCAGATCACGCTCACCGAGCCCAGCGTCTCTACCGCCGGCAGCTTGCGGATGAGAGCATTGCGTGCCAGCATCCGCTGCGCGCCCAATGCCAGGGCGATAGTTGCCACCGCCGGCAGTGCTTCCGGCACCGCAGCGACTGCCAGGCTGACTGCTGTCAAAAACATCTCTTCCAGGTCTTCGCCGCGCAACAGACCCAGCAAGAAAATTACCCCCACAATCGCCAGCGCCACTACCGCCAGCACCTTGCCCACCCGGTCCAACCGCTGCTGGAGGGGAGTCGCCTCCACCTCCACCGATTGGATCATTTTAGCAATATGCCCCAGCTCGGTCTGCATGCCGGTCTCAGTCACCACGATCTCACCTCGCCCGTAGTTGACCACCGTGCCCATATAGACCATATTGCGCCGGTCTCCCAGCGCCCGGTCGCTCTCGAAGACCAGCTCAGATTCTTTGTCGATCGCTACCGATTCGCCCGTCAGGGCAGCTTCCTCGATCCGCATGTTGATGCTTGCCAGGACGCGCCCATCCGCCGGCACCAGGTTGCCGGTCTCCAGCAGGAGCACATCTCCCGGCACCAGCTCGGCGGAGGGCAGTTCGCGCACGATCCCATCCCGCTTGACCTTGACAATCGGCACTGCCAGCTTTTTCAGCGCAGCCATCGAGCGCTCCGCCTTATACTCTTGCTGAAATCCCAGGGCTGCGTTGAGGATAATGATCGCCACGATGGCGATTGCATCGTACACATCGCCCAGGAAGATCGAAATCAGCGCCGCCACGAACAGGATCAGCACCATGATCCCCGATAGCTGCTCCCACAATATCCGCCACGGGTTGCGCCCTTCCTGCTCGGTCAGCTCGTTTGGCCCGTACTGCTCCATTCGCCGGCGGGCTTCGCTCTCGCTCAAGCCCAGGCTTTCATCAGCCTCCAGGTCCTGCAAGACTAGCTCAGGTGAAAGCTTATACCAATCACTCATTCCACGCTCTCCTCACGCCGGGCTTGGTCACCACCCGCCAGTGCTCAGCCGGTTGCGGATTGCCGCCTGAAGGGCATACAGCAAATCCTGGTAGCTTTCTTGGTACATTGGATTGCTACCCTTCGCCTGCTCGTCCAGCTTGTCCATCAGGTAGGTCATCCAGGTTAACCAGCTACGTGGGTTATCGCTAAAATCAGCGATCTCCCGGGCACTCTCGTCGAGCAACTCACGCAACTCATCTTCGCTGCGCATTTTATTCTCCTTTTCTATGGGCTGACTGATGCGATTATACCAAGGTCAGGCTCACTCAGCGGGGTATAATGGGTTAAGAGGACAGGCAGTGTTCAAAATGACATTGGATAATAAATCCATCCTCATCACCGGCGCAGCGCAGCGGGTGGGACGCGCCCTGGCGCTGGCGGCAGCGGATGCCGGCGCTAACCTGATCATCCATTATGGCACCTCGCAATCCGAGGCGCTGGAGACCCAGGCTGCCATCCAGGCTAAAGGTCGCCAGGCGCACCTGCTCCAGGCCGACCTGAACGATCTCGACCAGACCTTGCAGCTGATCGAGCGCGCGTCCCAGATTCACCCCATCTACGCCCTGGTCAACAACGCCTCCATTTTCGAGCCATTGACCTGGCAGGATACCACTCCCCAAGATTGGCAGCGTAACTTGCAAGTCAACTTGACGGCTCCGTTCTTCCTCAGCCAGGCTTTCGCCCGCCAGATCCCGGACGGCGAGAGCGGTCGGATCATCAATCTGCTGGACTGGCGCGCCTTGCGCCCGGCTGCCGATCACCTGCCCTACACCATCAGCAAAGCCGCCCTGGCAGCCCTCACCCGCTCTCTGGCAGCTGCCCTGGCGCCACGCATCCAGGTCAACGGGCTGGCGCTTGGGGCCGTCCTCCCCCCCAGCGATGGCGGCGACACCCAGGGCGTCTTGAAGAACGTACCCGCCCAGCGCTGGGCAAATCTCGAAGAAATCTGCCAGGCGTTGCTCTTCCTGCTGGAAGGGCCTGAGTACATTACCGGCGAGATCATCCACCTGGATGGCGGCCGGCATATCATCTGATCGATTCACAGGAGACAGTATGGATCAAATCATCATCCGCGACCTGCTCGCCCGCGGCATTATCGGTGTCAACGACTGGGAGCGAGAAAAGCCGCAAGACATCCTCATCAACATTATCTTGTTTGCAGACCTGCGCCAGGCTGGCGAGACCGATGACCTGAACCACAGCGTCAGTTACCGCACCATCGCCAAGAAAGTCCAGCTGCATGCCGAGGCCTCCGCCCGCCTGACTGTCGAAGCCCTTGCGGCTGACCTGGCAAAAATCTGCCTGGAAGACCCGCTGGTCGAGCGGGTGCGCGTCCGGGTGGAAAAACCGGGTGCGGTGCGGTTCACTCGCTCGGTGGGCGTGGAGGTCGAGCGCAGCCGAAACTGAGCCAGCATGGATGACCCTCAGCACCTGGTTTGCCTGAGCCTGGGGTCTAACATCGCCCCGGCAGATAACCTGAAGCAAGCCCTTGAGCTATTGCGCCGGGAGCTAACCGTCCTGGCTGTTTCCAGAGCCTGGCGCACGCCGGCGGTCGGTTCGCAGGGACCGGATTTTCTGAACGCTGCCGTGCTGGTACACGCTCCCCAGCCGGCAAGCCAGCTCAAGAGCCAGGTCTTGCGGGATATCGAAACCCGCCTGGGGCGCATCCGGGGCGAAGACAAGTACGCCCCGCGCACCATTGATATCGATATCGTTGTGGATGGCGAGCAGGTAGTCGATCCCGAGCTTTGGAAGCACGCCCACCTTGCCCAGCCCGTGGCGGAGCTGCTGCCCGACCTGGTCGATCCCACCAGCGGGCAGACCCTGGAGGCCATCGCAGAGCGCCTGCGCCCCCTGGCCGGGATCCGCCCCTGCCCGGAGATGCTCGAATGCGAATAAAAACAACTAAGGATTTTCGCACTTGAACGGGAATTTG
>JBFYSV010000176.1:0-5658 GCA_041301185.1 Anaerolineae bacterium | reverse complement strand
CCATGAACAGTTGGGTGATTTCGGGCGGGAATGGGACGATTTCTAGGTTTTCTTGTTTCCCTGGACTCTTATAGATCGGCAGAAAAACGTAAAGGATCACCATCACGACCAGTGCATTTGTGAACAACCTGGGCAGTGATTGGCCCAGGCTGACTAAGATACTTATCAGCCATACGCTGAACCACTCAATCGCCTGTGACAGGTTTTCCGCAAATCTGAACTCATCCAGGTTGATACTTCCCGCCACGATTGTCTGGATGGTTTCTTCAAGCCAGACATTGATCCCTCGTTGCGAGAAATCCAGGCCTTCAATATCCAGACCGCTGAAAAGATAGGCAGCCTGGGTGATAGCTCCGCCGATGATGATGACAGCCGGTATACCAATGATCAAAACAAATATGAGGATCGTTATCGCCGTCGCCCGCGATTTGCTGCCCCTGATGCCCCATTTATCAAACAGCCAGGTGTAGATTGGCTTCAGGATGATCACCAAGGCAGCTGCCAGCAAGATTGCTCTGGTGAACTGCCAGACCAGGACTAGAGCCAGGATTGCCAGGATGGCAACCATACCAAAGAAGAAGATTCGCTGGGTAATTAGTCGGTCTCTCATTTTATGCTTTAAATAAGACCAGATGGGCGAGGACTGGGGAATACTCACCAGTCCTCGCCAAGAAAATTATACTACCGCACAGGCGGCGGTTGGATGACAGGCACGTTGCCCGTGTTCTGGGCACTGACAAAGCGTGCCGGCACCCACCCCTGACCGCTGGCGTCGATCGATGTTGGAATATTCACGACAAAGTGTTCTCTATCCGGGCTAACACCTATAACTGCCAGCACCGATCCGCGCGCCACCTGGCCCAGGCTGGAATACTCATTCCCCGGTCCAACGCGCACGTTGAGCGGCTCAATCGTAATCAGGGAAGGCGCGCCTGACGCCGGAGCCGCCGGGTTGATGTTGTTTGGCAGGTTCGGGGTGCGAACTACAGGCACGCCGCTGATGCTGCTGGCAGAGGTGTACGCCTTGAACACCCAACCAGTTCCATCACTGGCTAAGGTGGTGGGAACGCGGATCGCCCACCATTGACGGTCCTCGCTCTCACCAATCACTTCGGCGCGAGCGCCGTTGGGTGCAACCCCCATGACAGGGAACTCCAGGGTCGGTCCGCTCCTGATTGTGGCCGGCTCACGCATCACCACCTGTGGGGCATTCGATGCGGGTGGTGGGAAGTTGACCGTAGACGGCAGCAGCGGAGGGGTGATCACCGGCAGTGGCTGTCCGGTCGGGTTGGTCAGAGTGACAAATTGAGCCGAAACCCAGGCGATCCCGGTTCCAACCTGGTTCGTCGGCACACTGACCGCATACCAGGAACCATCCGGATTAATCCCTAAGATTTCACCCGTATCGCCCTGCTGCGCGGTACCCAGGATCGGGAAGAGCGTGCTCGGCCCGGTGCGTACGTTAACATTGACATTGGCTTGCCCGGTGGGCACATTGGAAGGCGGTGTGGGCAGGTCCACCTCAGGCAACGGCTGTTCCACGGTGGGCGGGTAGAACTCATCCTCAAGCACCCAGACACGCAATTGGTCGTAGCTCACGGTGAAGGGGTTTTCCGTGGCAGCCCGCACGAAGTAACCGATCTTGCCCTCTTCCAGGAAGGTGAAATCCGAAACTGTTTGCAGGTACACACCGTTAACATACAGCGAGATATTCTCACCAAATGCCAACAGCCCCATCCGGTTCATCACCCCGGGGGTGGTCAGGATTGCCGCACTGGCTGTCTGTTCTACCAGCGTGGTAGTAGCTTGACCATCCCAGATGGTCAGGCTGTATTGCCCTGCGCAATTAAACCCATACAGGTAGCCGCGGTTATTATCCGGAGCGCGGAAGAGCAAGCCGAAGCGGTCCTGTGGCTCGCAGGTCTGGGGCATAATCTGGGATGTCTCGATGTAGAAATTGTCCAGCTGCGGCCAGGAGACCTCCCAGCAAGAAAACTCCGGCACCCCATTGGCGGTCATCACAAACTGACCGCCCGTGATCTGTGACGTGAAGCAAGTGCTCTCAAAATTGGTCCAGTTATTGGTGTTGTTGAAGTCCTCCACGCCGTTGGGCGTACCTAAGACCAACGCCGGGTCGCCTTCGATCGTGGGAGGTGGAGTGACCACTGGAGATGCACCAGCGTTGACGAACGACATCGCCGAAGAGCCATCATCCAGGAGCAATACCAGCAGCCCTTCCTTCTGAGCAACGCCGGTCACGCGCCATAGCAGGCTGGCATATTGGTCTGACATCGACTCCGGCTCGCAAGCCACCAGCGTGCTGATCCCCGGGTTGATGGTTAGTAGCGACCCGTTCATCTCATAGGTGCCATTCAAGCGGTTGCAGTCAGCTTTGGCGCTGTAGGTGCCATCTGCCCGGAAGACAATATCATAGGTCGCGGGGTCACCCACACCAATCCCCGGCGCAGGTGGCGGCTCTTCAAGGCTGGTCCACTGCCACAGGATATCGACCATACCTTCTTGGGTGATCGGCTCCAGGCTGGTTGCCAGTTCTGGCGCAGCCGTGCGAGTAAAGTACATTTCGCTAACCTGGTCTGCCAGGACGATGACAAGGTTGCCAAAGCCAGCACCAGCCCGGGATGACTGCTCGAGTTGGGATAAAAATTGATCAGACATTGAACCGGGTTCGCAAGCCACCAGGGTGGTTGCACCAAGCGTGATGCTCAATGTCTCTCCAGAAAGTGAATAGGTGCCGCGCGAAGTATTGCAATCTGCCACAATGAAGACTGAACCATCATCACTAAATGTCAGGGTGTAGTTTTCAGGATCTGCAACTTGGTATGCGGCAGTGCTTACATCTCTCCCACCCACCCATTGCCAGTTTGCTCCGACCAGTTCTTCTTGGGTAATGGGTCCCAGTGTTGACACCGGTTCTACGGGCATCGGGGTTGGCGGCACAACTATTGCCGTTGGTGAGGGGTTCGGGGCGGGTGAGGTACACGCTCCCAGCAAGATACTGATACTGAGCAGTAAAGCAAAAACAAAGGATACAATTTTCTTATTTTGAGCAAACATGCAAACCTCCTTGTGGTTTTCGGTTATTTGTTACACATATCGTCAAACATATTTTCAAACATTCGAAAATACCATAGTCACTCCTTACTTCAAAAGACCACTGACACCTTGAACAAAGAACAACAGGCCAAAAACCAGCGAGACGACCAACACAATCGGACGGTTATATCGGGTGAGCCAGGCAGAGATCGACTCCAAGATCGACTTGGATTGCCCAGGGATAATGATCCGAATCAGGATGGCTAACAGGAGCAAAGACTGCGCCAGGAGTATGAACAGCAAGAATGCCACTGTGCTGGATGGTTGTCCTAGTTGGGCTTCCTCGATTATACCGATGGCGCTCAGGGTAAATACCCAAAACTTGCCACTGATTAACACCAAAACCGCCCCCATCCCGAATGCCTTAGTCGGTGTAAGCGTATCCAGCATGACCATCCACTTGGGAGGCGGACCATCCGGGTCGTCTTCATTCCGCCATGTCTTGTATGCCGTGATGAGCAAGAGGATGCCCAAAACCATGAGCAGCGTGGAAACGACCGGGCTTTTTCCGCTGGTTCCTCCTGTGCTTGGGGAGAGGATCAAGCCAAAAATTACTCCCTGCAATACCCGGACAGCCGTCATACCACCAACCAGGAAAATTGCTTTGGACAAACCCTGTTTGGGGCTGTTAAGCAGCAGGATTACCAGCATGACCTGCAGCGGTACAACGGCGCTGCCGATGATGAAGGGTGATAAATAAATGATTATCTCTCCCATTGAATGCTCCTATGTGGGATCTTCAGCCACAACCCGCCCAGGCCAGACTCACTTGATAGCGAGCGACATCAACCCATATAACGACAGACCGCCCATGTATAATATTCCGGCAAAACTTGGCTCACCCTCCCGGTTAGCTTCGGGGATCATACTCTGAGTTACCAAGGTGATCAGAAAACCGGATGCCAGGGCAATCAATACCAACCGTGTCTCCAGTGCCTGGTTGCGCAGCAATCCATAACCGATAACAGCACCTCCAATGATGCATACGATAAACGAATAAGCCAGTAAATTGCGGTTTCTCTTTGATACACCTTGTTTTTTTGCAGTAGCAATGGTCACAAATGCCAGCGGTACGGTGCTGATCGAAAGACCCAAAGCCAACAGCAATCCGGTTTTCAGGGTCAGGGTGGACCCGATGCCGATCACAACTCCATCGATGACCAGGTCCACCAGGATCCCGATATAAAGCCCCAATGAAACCAAACCGTCTTCCGAAGCAGGATTGGTTGGCAATAGGCGTGCAGTTAGATACTCAAGGGTCACAAACATTGCGCCACCCAGAAAGAATCCGACCACAATTCCCAGGTATGGACCACCGCGAACCGCAGACGGCATCAGGCTAAATGCTACCAGGCCCGTGATGATACCGGCTGCAAACTGGAGCGCCGCGCTCACCCAGCGAAACGGCACATCAAACCTTTCCGCAGCCGGCGCTCCCAGAAAAGTCAGAAGCGCCGCCACGGAAGCAATGACCAATACCAGAACAAACTCGTTCACAATCTGAACCAATCCATAAGAAACACTCGATAGCGACGGCTTTCCAGTGATTGCACCTGCTAAATGCTTACCGGATATCCTGGTCCTAGTGGAATGCCAAGCACAAACCACAGGATAAGAAAGACCAGCCAGACGACCAGAACAATGGCGGCTATAGGCAGCATCAGCGCCACCAGCGATCCGACGCCTGTTTTCTTCTGATAGCGTTGGGCGAAGACGACGATCACCGGGAAGTACACCATCAACGGCGTAAGCGTGTTGATCGGCGAGTCGCCAACACGGTAGGCGGCGAACAACGTCTGCGCCGGCACGCCCAACTGGAGGAAGAGGGGTACAAAGATGGGAGCGAAGATGGCCCACTTGGCCAGCGAGCCCGGCATGATGAAATCGAGTAACACGATCACCAGGATGAATCCGATCAACAGCGGGATCGCCGGAATGCCGGCCGCGCCCAACAAGTCAGCCAGCGTGGTGGCGATGACGCTGGGCAGGTTAGAGTAGTTGAAGTAGGCGATGAACTGGCTGATCATCAGCAGCGTGAAGATCAGGACGCCCAGGCCGGCGAAAGTCTTGACCACCGCGGCAATTACGTCGTTGGGTCCTTTGTACTTACCAACCGCCGAGCCGAAGGCAATGCCGGGTACTAAAAAGCAGAGCATCACGATAAACAGCAGGCTGTTCATGAAGGGCGTCTGGCCGATGATGGCGCCCGTCTCGGGATCGCGCAGCGGCGCGCCCGGCGGCAGGGTAGCAAGCAGGACGATGCCCAGCACGACCAGGAAGGCAATCCCAGCCCTACGCAGCCCACGGGATTCCACGGCTGGATCGATTTCGTCGGCAGCGGCAGCCTGCGCAGGATCGCCCGCTTCCGCCGGGTTATACTTGCCCAGGCGCGGCTCGACCACGCGCACGATGACGAACCCGACGACCACCGTCATCAGGAGGGCTGAGGCAGCCTGGAAGAAGTAATCGGCCGTGATGTAGATCGGCGCGCCGCCAGTCAATGCGATGGCTTCGTTGGTGATCTCGAACAGCATAGCATCGGTC
>JBFYSV010000174.1:0-3441 GCA_041301185.1 Anaerolineae bacterium | reverse complement strand
TTTCTAGTAAACGATGACCGCGCAGAACTGTCCATCTACCGGGAACCAGCACATGAAGTGATACAAACTTTCGCGCCCCAGATTCGCGCGTGCGAAGTGCGTGGTACTGAACTCCGCGCTCGACATACGGCTCTAATGTCTTGTGTAGCTTGTTTCGATCCTCGATTGGTAAAGCCGTATCCATCAATCCTAATACGGACTTACGCACGATACTAACCCCTGACCAAACAATATTAGCCGCCACCAGGCAAGCCACAATGGGATCGAGTATTACCCAACCAGTGAGGGTCACCGCACCGACCCCAAACAACACACCCGCTGATGTCCAAACATCCGTTATCAAGTGACGGGCATCGGCTTCAAGTGTAATCGAATGGTATTGTTTACCAGCTCGCAGCAAAACCCGTGAGACAAACAGGTTGATAAGAGAGGCCGCAACCGAAACCCCCAGTCCAAACCCAACTTGCTCGAGTGGCTTAGGAGCAAATAGCCGTGGAACAGCAGTCGCAATGATACTTGCAGCGGCCAACAGAATCAAAGTTCCTTCAACGCCGCTTGAAAAGTATTCGGCTTTGCTGTGTCCGAAATCATGCTCCTCATCGGCTGGTTGAGAAGCTATTGTTAACATCGCCAAGGCCATAAGCGCGCCGACAAGGTTGACAATGGACTCTAGCGCATCTGAAAGTAGGCTTACCGAGCCTGTCAGCAAATACGCAATAGCTTTTAACGCAATTGTGATAATGGCGGCAGAAATTGAAAGCCAAGCAAAGCGTGTAAGAGACGAACAGTTTGTTGTAGAAGGTATCATGGATTAGTTCGATATTCTATCAGAAGCGGCCCAACGAGACTGTCGAAAAACATAGTTTTGTATTTGGGACAGGCGCACGTTCTTCATTCGGCTAACGGTTTGGCTCAGGAGCAGCGGCAAGGTGAACGGAACGCCTTGCCAACAATTGTACTCCTCGCAAACCGGGTGCGTACCAGCAGCGGCAGAGCCGCTGTCCGCTGGAGCCGGTGTTGGGCGGCATGTTAGGACGATCTGTATACCGCTAGGTGATCAGGTGGCAGCTTCTTCCACATCCGGTCAACAAAGATCAATATCAAAACAGCGATGAAGAAGGTGAGATACATAAACCGTCCATCTCCAATGGGAATGAAAGCCGCGGCGGTATTCAATGCGGCGTGGGTGATGCCTGCCACAAGGATGCTCCCATGGGCGCGATTGCAAATCCAAACAATTAACACTGATGCGCTGATGTGGATAAGATACTGTTCGAGCCAATATCGCCAGGTCAAGACCGGTGATCCTTCCGCCTGCCATAAGAAGAAGTGCCAGGGCACCCAGAATAAAGCGATGATCAGGGCTGCGACCAAAGGGCTGGCTCGGGCTTGCAACCTGGGCAGTGCGAATCCGCGCCAGCCAGTCTCTTCTCCGATGGCATTGAAAAAGAAGAATTGGTGTAGGAATGTGACGAGGACCAGGCCGATCAGTGTCAGGCTAATTTCGGGAAGTTGATGAGATGGTATAGGCTGCCTGGCTATGAGTCTATTGATAAGGTTGGAAATCAAAAACAAGGCGGGGGCCAACACCAAACCCAGGAGAGACCAGCCTAACACACCACGCAGTTGGATCAACGAGGACAGGTAGTTTCTCGTTGCCGGAATACGGGAATAAGCCGAAGCGATCACAAAGGCAACCGGCACGATTGTAATTATGAATAAGCCAACCACTGTTGGAGATAATGGGATATGCTGTATGAATATCATATTGGCAAGACTAACAAGGGCAGACACAAACCAAGCCACGAAAAAGGCAATCCAGAATGTCTTGCGCGGACCCTGCCTCGGTTGGGTATTGGTGATTGCAGTGATGATAATTCCCGCTAAACCAGGACCGCAGGTTGCTACGAAAACCAGGGGGAATAACAGGAACTGGTTTCGTTTCAGGACCGCACTATAGGAGAATCCTAACCCCCAAGTGATAGCAAAGGTGACAATGAAGAAAGTTGCTACTTGATGACGCCTAATCCAATCTATGAGCTTATTCATATATCACTCCTTTTCTGCCAAGCTGCCGCCCAACGGTTAGCGTCACTGGCGGGGCGACTTTGCAAACCTACTTGATATTATCGCGCCATTTCTCCCAAATCGCGCACCGTACCCGCGGGGCGTAGCCCCGTCCAGTGGACGCCGTGTTAGGCGGCAGGTGTAGGTCAAACGAAGATTGGAAATTTCTCAATTCGATTTCTTTCGACTTATAGATTTAAGGAAAAGAATGATACAGACCCCGACAACCATAATTCCGCCCAAAATCAAGATGATGCCATATGGCTTGATCTCATGGGAAAGGGTATCAACGGTTGGTATATTCGTAGGGACAAAAGCATTCATATCTGGACCAAACATGCCCACATCATTGCCAAGAACGTCGGTTACCCATACGAATCCTTGGGTCACTTTAACCGTCGTCCCATCCTCTGTAACTAGTACGGAGAACTCTGTTCCCCGTACTGAGGTCACAGCCTGTGGGGTGTGCACTTCATACGTTGCATCCTCGGGCAATGAACGGATCAGATTGTGAATTTCGCCAAGATCCAGATGGAGTTCCCATTTATCCGGTTCCAAGGCCGTAAGCAGCAAGGTGCTGTTTTCCTCTACAGTTACTTCACATATTTCCGGAGCAACAAGAAATGCCATCGAATTCTCCGGAACAATCAGTGTTGTCCCCTCGGGCAGCACATCCCCGACCTCGACCCTTCTTTCTTGTCCATTGATTACAGCGACCACCGGACCTTGAAAATCAACGAGGAGCATCCTTCCCGCCGGAAATCCCGGGTTGGTACTGACTGCTGTAGAACTGGGTGATTGGACGGTGGGAGTTTCGCCTCTTTGTGACGTGGCTGTTGCAGGGATTTGTGTCGCGGTAGAGACGGGGGAGGGCTCCTTTGTCGGAACCGTTTGAGCCTGGAGAGTTTGCATCATCTGTGTTGGCAATAATATTGCACATTCCCTCTGAACGCAGGTATACCAATTAGCCAAGGAAGAATTGTACGTAGCCATGCACTGAACCATCGCGGATGGATTTGTCAAGCCAGAACAATTGTTTACTGGACGCGCACCACATGCAGGGGGCGGGTTGTCGAAACCGCACAGCCCGCCCGCGCGTACAGTTTTCGTCCCTCTAAGGAAAAGGGATAGGATTATGCTAAGTATGAAGATGACGACTGAACGAGGATAACGTTTTGTGTCCATACGGAAATCTCCTGTTGGAGTACAAGATCCTTGTGTCGAATCGTTTTAATGTATAGTGGAGTGTGTCATTTGGACAGAATTATACTGCGTCTCGAACACCGATGAAGTCGGGCATCTCAGCTGACTCGATCTTTTCCTCCGGGAAAGAATTATTGACATTCATAAAAATCGGTTAAGATAGGTGCATGA
>JBFYSV010000172.1:0-21634 GCA_041301185.1 Anaerolineae bacterium | reverse complement strand
GGACCGCGAGCAACACGACGAGGATTGTACGCATAATATATCGCATGAAGTTTGCTTTTCAAGAGAGACTTGAACTCCGACATCCCATTCCATAATTCGATACCGGAATATCCCCTTACTTCCCAGTTGACCCAGGAAATATCCGGCTCGTTAAACGCCGGTGCAGCCGGATCGGTGGGGTGCGCAAGGAAGGAGATACCACCATTTTGTTTCACAGCGTCGATTAATCGCTGGGTATCATAAGCAAGAGGGGAAAGCTCCCGGTTGGTACCCATTACCAGTAAATGATTCTTCTGGGGCTGCAACGCCTGGTCGTGGATTTCTTCGCCTACTAATAAGAGGGTTTGCCGGTCGCCATTCTTGTAATAATTTTCCGGACCGTCTACCAACACATTATGGTCGGTTACTATCACTGCGTCCAGCCGAGCGCGCAGCGCTGCCTGCGCAATTTGTGCGTGACTGCCCTGACCATCGGAATAGGGCGTATGCATGTGCAAATTGATGACAAATTCGTACATAGCAAATGCAATCGAAGGACGATTGAAATATTAAAAATTCATCCAGGGATAAATTGACTATTCGGCAATCGGAAGGTATAATCCGCCTGCTTGACTATCGAAAGTACCTGGAGGACTCTGTGGTTGTTTATCTTAATATTGCATTGATTATAACGTCTATCGCCCTGATCGCCAGCGTGATCTTGCAAAGCAAGGGGGCAGGTCTTGGCGGGTTGACCGGCGCGGATACGGGCGGTGTATTTACTGCCCGGCGCGGGATTGAGAAAATCCTGTTTCGGGTCACAGTTGGCTTAAGCATCCTGTTTGTCATCCTGGCGATTGCTACCGTTATAGCTACTGGCTAAATTTCCGATTCCTGATGTTCTGGGTCGACGGAGACAGTTAAATATTAGGAAATGTAGGGCGAGAAGGTCCAGGCGCTAGATCACTGATAGCCTGTTGAGGTGGATCAGACAGATTAGTGCAAGATACTGCGCCCTATTTAATTTATTATGAAAAAGATGCGTTGGCAGTTGCTCATTGTTGTCGTGTCTCTAGTGGCGATTGGCTTGCTTTTGGCGGGACAGCAACCGGAAGTCTTCCAACAGGCTGCTGCGCCGATCCAACCTACCACCGGCGGTACGTATAACGAAGCCCTGGTCGGCGCTTATGGTCGGCTTAATCCGATCCTGGCTTACTTTAACCAGGCAGACCGGGATGTGAACCGGCTGATCTTCAGCGGGCTGGTTCGTTTTGACGACCGGGGCTTGCCAATCGGTGACCTGGCTGAGTCTTGGGGGATATCTCAGGATGGCAGGGTGTATAACTTTTCAATTCGCCAAAATGCGAACTGGCATGATGGCGAGCCTGTAACCAGCAAGGATGTGGATTTCACGGCTAACCTGCTGAAGGATGATACCATGCCGGTGCCGGATGACCTGAGGGAGTTCTGGAAGCAGGTGGAAGTCATCCAATTAGATGAGAAAACCGTGCAATTCCGCCTGCCCGAACCTTATGCACCATTTTTGGATTACCTAATATTTGGGGTGCTGCCTGAGCATCTCCTGGGCAATTTCAGCCCGGCTGAGATCGTAGAAGCCGATTTCAACCTGGCACCAATCGGTAGTGGTCCATTCATATTCGACCGCTTGCTCTCCGAAAACGGCGAGATAACCGGCGTTGTTTTGAAATCATATAAAGACTATTATGCAGAGCCACCATTCATTGACGAGGTAATCTTCCGTTATTTTCCTGATTCTGACTCGGCGCTTGTGGCTTACCAGCAGGATGTGGTTCAAGGGATCAGCCAGCTTACGCCTGAAACCTTTCGAGAAACGATCAGTAACCCCGATATGAGTATTTATAGTGGACGCTTGCCCCAGCTCACATTGCTATACCTGAACCTGGACGATGATGATCTGCCATTTTTCCAGGACTCATCTGTTCGAAGGGCTTTGATGACGGGGCTCAATCGCCAGTGGATGGTCGATAATCTCCTGGAAAGCCAGGCGTTGGTTGCCGATGGGCCGATCTTCCCGGGGTCTTGGGCATATTACGAGGATATAGAAAGGATCTCCTACGATCCGGTTACGGCATTAAATATCCTCAAAGAGGCTGGCTATACAGTTCCTGCAGGTGGAAGCTCAATCCGCGAAAAAGACGGGGTGGCATTAGCATTCGAGCTAGTTCACCCAGCGACTCCCCAGCATACATCGATCGCTGAAGCTATTCAGCGTGATTGGGGCAAGCTTGGAGTGGATGTTCAGTTGCTACCGGTAACCTATGACGAGCTGCTCACCAATCACCTTGAGCCGCGAGATTACCAGGCTGCCCTGGTCGATTTGAATCTGACCGGATCGCCAGACCCCGATCCGTACCCATTTTGGGATCAGGCGCAGATCACCAATGGGCAGAATTATTCGCAGTGGGACGATCGCCAGGCAAGTGAATACCTCGAAAGGGCAAGGATCACCGCGGATATTGATGAACGCGCCCGGGCTTACCGCAACGTCCAGGTTCGGTTCACGAATGAAATGCCAGCCTTACCCCTGTTTTATCCAGTGTACTCATATGCGGTGGATGCTGCCGTGCAGGGTGTGACCATTGGCCCGCTTTACGATTTGAGCGACAGGCTCAGTACGATCGCATCCTGGTTCCTGGTTGCACGGCGTTCGACTGCCACACCAGCAGCGAACTCGACTGCGACTCCATAGCTGCCCCAAACTGAGATCAACACCAGAATAATTTCCAGCTAACCAGGTGGATTCACTAAATGCGTATGTCTTTGCGATAAACGCGAAGGATGGCTATTTTCGTAGAATGATTAAATGGAGCCGGATCTACTGGGGCAGAATTGACCCGGGTTTGGGGATAGCCGGTAATATCCTGCGGGATCGGGATTAAGGATTCAAGCAAAAGGTAGCCTGAGCTACACAGTTCTTCCAATGTGTTCATAAAATCCTTGCCACTGACATACAGAGCGTTATTAACTACAACCAGGTATCCGCCATGACTGACCAGGGGGCGGATTTTATTGATCAACCGCTGGCTTCGCTGGTTGAGATCTACCGTACCACGACCGGTTTTCGCAAAAAAAGGCGGATCAATCAAAACGCAATCAAAGAGCGCGCCAGAGCGTTTTAAACGGTTGGTTATCACCCAGAAATCCCCCACCAGGAAATCTTTTTCATCGATGGTAAAGCCATTCAGTGTATAAGATGACTTGGCGAGGTTCAGGTATTTCCGACTTAAGTCAAGATAGACCACTTTGAGAGCGCCGCCAGCCCGGGCGGCAACCCCCAGGCTACCCGTGTAGGCAAACGTATTCAAGACACTCCTGTCATCCAGGTTTTCCTTCACCCAAAGGCGCAGATTTCGGGCATCTGGGTAGAAGCTGGCATCCTGGTTTATTGTTAAGTCTAAGGCATACCAGACATTGTTTTCTTTGGTGCGCGAGTCGGGAGTATCTCCGTGGATTATAATGCCGCGTTTTTCTTCAGCAAAACTGGTACTACGGGTTTTTAGGATAATCGCCTTAATCCAGGTGTATCGTTCCAGGAGATAAGGCTTGATCACCTGGATGATCGGAAGCAGCTCAGCTGGGTTGTCTGCATAATTGTAGATAACCAGAGTGCGAGAGTAGATGTCGATAACCAGGTGAGGAAAACCTTCGTAAAAGCCACTGAACAGGCGAAATGCTGCAAGGTGCCCGGAATCGAATAGCTCTGCTCGGGCAGTAAGCGCAGCATCAAGCAAGGATAAAACCCGATGGGGCTGATCAGCAGATGATCTCGCGCTGGACAGATCAGGGTGTCCTGTCATAGATCCGGCGGTAGATATTAAAAATTTCGTAAATGCTCCGGACGTAATTGCGGGTTTCTTCGAAGCGGATAATCTCCAGAAATAAATCCTGGTCATCGTTGGCTAGCATTTCCCACTCGATGGAATTACCAGGACCGCCATTGTAGGCTGCCAGCGCGGCGTACATGTCACCGCCAAAGTAATCACGCCATTGTGCCAGGTACTCGGTGCCCATACGGATGCTGACATTTGGGCGGTAAAGGTCATCATTCGTATAGTCCCCGGGCCAATTCAAGCGGGCGCTGATCTCCTGTCCCGTTGCGGGGATGATTTGCATCAAGCCACGCGCCCCGGCGAATGAACGGACGAATCCCTCAAAGGCGCTTTCCTGGCGCACAAGACTGAATATTTGCAGCGGGTGGAACTGGTATTCCTGGGCAACCGGAATGATCAAGTCTGCGAAGTAGGTTCCAAAACGGATGTGATTGAAATGTGCAGGGGCCGCCATGGTATCAGCATCGCTCATACCTGCCATGTCAAGTACCTGGCGGGCTGCCAGGATTGCCGACCGGTACAATCCCAGGTCTGCGAGATAATTCGCCAGGCGGTAGCTGTTTGCCGGGTCGGACTGCAAAGAGAGACGTAAGTCCTCGAACTCCAAGCGGGCATATTCATATAGGCCCAATTCCCATAGCTCTGTGCCACGGAACATACGCCCTTCACCTAGCAGCGGTCCTAAGCTGGATAGATCTTCTTCCGCGGGGATGCTAAACGTCTCTCGCAGCCAAGCTTCTGCCTGGGCGCGTTCGCCAGGGCGATCTACCGCAAGGTCGTACGCCTCGGGTGGGGAGAAGGGAGGTCGTTGGCGGAGGATATCGCGAGCCCGCTCACTATAATATCCGGTGGGATCAATATTTGCTGTCAGTTCCCAGCTGGCTTGCGCAGCAACCGGGTCACCAAGAGCAGCTTGAGATTTTCCTTGCCAATAAGAGGCTGCGGCTCGATCTTGAAGTGTGGCGGCACTGGCGAGAGCTCTCTGAAAAATAGCTGAAGCACTCTCAAACTGTCCTTGCCGAAAGCGAGTAATGCCTGTCAGGAAGATGGCGCGTTGGGCTTCTTCGTAAGTTGGATACTCGTTCGCTACCCTCTCCCAAAATAGCGCAGCCTGCTCCAGGTCGGCAAATTGCTCCGCAATTTCAGCTGCGTCAAATAGGAATTCACCAGCCCTGGGGTGAGCGGGAGCAATGGCAACAAATTCCGTAAGGGTTTGGATTGCCTGTTCAGGTTCTGACTGGTAATACCATTGCGTATAGGCTTTTTGATCCCAGGCGGCATCCCAAAATCGATCCTCTGGATAGTTCTGGATAATGATATCCCATTGCTGAATCGCTTCATTGAAACCGCCCAAGGCGCGCAATGCGAGACCGTTATAGTAGCGGGCTG
The DNA here is from genome assembly GCA_041301185.1 of Anaerolineae bacterium. Lineage (GTDB taxonomy): Bacteria > Chloroflexota > Anaerolineae > Anaerolineales > UBA4823 > JAQBDA01. The sequence goes on along the minus strand of JBFYSV010000172.1, from coordinate 16,394 downwards.
TGGACTCATCAGCAGGACCCGCTTGAAAATAGCGGTCGAAGGCTGTGATTGCAACGCTATACTCGCCGGCAAAATAATCGGTGATGCCGCGGTTCAACTCGTCGACTGGCACGCCTGCCTCGACCAGCGCGACTAACGCTTGGTACGAGTCATATGATGCGGGAAAGTTGTTAACGGCATCCTGGTACACTGCATATGCCTGATCATACTGGCCTAGGGCTGTGTACGCCTGACCCATGAGTAAGTCCATCTGGGCTTTGGTGTAGTCGTCCTGGGTGCGGTTATAGATATCCTGGTAGATGCCCAAAGCCGTGGCATAATCGCCTACTGCGGCATGAGAACGGGCGATTTTAATCTCAAGATTTTCACTATTCAGAAAACCAGGAGACTGCAATGCAGCGCGATAATCGATTAAGGCGCCGGCGTAATCACCGGCTGCGCTCAACGCGTCGCCACGCAGATTCAAAACATAACCTTCAAGAATCCCGGGGCGTAGGATGAGATACTCCAGGTATGCCTGGGCAGCTTCTGTGTCCATACCGAGAGCTGAATAAGCCTGTCCCAGATAAAAATGGGCATAGGGTATCTCTGGAGACTGTGGATAGGAAGCGATAAGATTTAGCAAGCTGTCTACACCTGCCTGGTATTCGCCGGAAGATATCTGGGATATGCCCATACCCAGAATCGCAGCGCTCTGGAGAGACTCGTCTGAACCGGAGCTTATCACGCTGCTGTATTGATCAAATGCTCGTTCCCAATCCCCTTCGAATCGCGCCTGATCGGCATTTGAGATGCGTACAATTGGCGGGGGAGTCGGCGTGGGCGTAAAAGTTGGGGTAGGTGAGGGTTCTGGTGTCGCGGTGAGTGGGGCTGGCGTTACCGTGCTCAATGGAATCTCTGTGCTTCGGTTAAAAGGCAGATTGGCCGATGTAGAGCAAGCCAGGGAAATTACGCTCACAATCAACCAGACCCACAAAACCAGCTTTTTCATGCCTGCCACTATAACCCAGGCATCGGCGTGTGTCAATGCTGGTCTATTGTGCAAGCGTTTATCGGAGAACCTTTGACAAAGCGGCATATGCATGTTAAACTCAGCTTGATCCGATAAGACGACGCTCTCCCGGGAGGGCGTCTTTTGATGTGAGTGCAGATGAGAACAGTTGAATGGGATGATGATCTCCACCAGGTGCGCTTGATTGACCAGCGCCTGCTGCCGGGGGAATTGAAATATATTTCTTATTACGATTATCGCCAGGTGGCGGCTGCGATTCGGGATATGGTTGTACGTGGTGCTCCTGCTATTGGGGCCACAGCTGCCTTTGGGCTTGCTCTAGCCGCTCAACAATCGATCGCAAAAGACCGAGACACGTTATTGAGTGATCTTGACCAGGCTGCCCAAATACTGCGACAGGCGCGACCTACTGCTGTAAATCTGGATTGGGCTCTGAAGCGCGTCCAGGCTGTAGCGCGAAGTGTTACAGGAGGTGCGGCTGATCTTCGGAGAGCAGTATCCCGGGAAGCCCAGCGGATTGCGGATGAGGATATAGCCATTAACAAACAAATGGCTCTCCATGGGGCAACACTCCTTGAAGATGGAGATACGGTTATCCACCATTGCAATACCGGCGCCCTAGCGACTGTGGACTGGGGGACTGCCCTGGGCGTGATTCGCATGGCGGCAGAGATGGGGAAAAAGCTGCATGTATTGGTGGACGAAACGCGGCCTCGCCTCCAAGGGGCGCGCCTGACCGCTTGGGAGTTGGAGCAATATGGTATTCCGTATGAGATCATCTCTGATAACGCAGCTGGATATTTTTTAAGCACCGGTAAGGTAGATAAAGTGCTCTTTGGCGCAGACAGGGTGGCAGCCAATGGCGATGTTGCCAACAAAATTGGCACATACATGCTGGCTCTGGCTGCCCGAGATAATCAAATCCCGGTATACTGTGTTGTTCCTACATCGACGGTTGATCTTTCCCTGGCAAGTGGGGATTTAATTCCAATCGAAGAGCGCCCACCGTCTGAGGTTCTTAATATCCAATTTGACGGTCAAAAAGTAACCCCGGCTGGGGCAGGAGCCCGTAATCCCGCCTTTGATATCACCCCAAACCGGTTGATTTCGGCAATCATCACCGAAAAAGGTGCTTTGTACCCGCCGTTTGATGTCAACTTACGAAGAGTGGTAACCTCATGAATATCGTTCTAACCGGTTCTGTAGCATACGATTACTTGATGATCTTTCCGGGTTATTTCCGGGATCATATACTACCAGATAAACTCGAGACAATCAGCTTATCCTTCCTGGTTGAGAATATGGTGCGCTTGCGGGGTGGAACTGCACCCAATATTGCCTACACCCTGGCCCTGCTTGGAGAACGTCCGCGCTTGTTCGCGGCGGTAGGAGAAGATTTTGAGGAATACCGAACCTGGCTGGAAAACAATGGGGTTGACACGACCTGGGCACGGGTGATCCCTGGAGTTTTCACGGCGTCTTTCTTTGCCAACACAGATCGCTCAAATGCCCAGATAGCCAGTTTCTATCCGGGCGCAATGGCTTTTGCATCGCAGCTCTCTTTACATGATCTGGATGATGACCCACCCGATTTCCTGACAATTTCCCCGAATGACCCTGGGGCAATGATCCGGTATGTGGATGAATGCTATGAGATGAGTATCCCTTACCTGTATGATCCCAGCCAGCAAATCGTCCGGCTGGATGCTGCCCAGCTTAATAAAGGGATCGAGGGGGCGCACGCCCTGTTTGTGAATGATTATGAGTTTGCTCTGATCCAAAAAATGACAGGTATGTCGCCAGGTGATATGTTGGAATTTGTTAAATTCATGGTTGTCACCCGGGGGGAGAAGGGAGCAACGATCTATACCGAGGGTCAAGAGATACAAATCCCTGTTGTGCAGCCGGATAAGATCGCTGACCCAACGGGTGTCGGTGATGCCTTTCGAGGTGGATTTCTGACAGCATATGGCCGGGGGCTTGACCTAGGTACCTGCGGCCAAGTCGGTTCGCTGGCTGCAACCTATTGCCTCGAGCAGCAAGGTCCACAAGGCCACTCTTACACACCTGCAGACTTTATAGCGCGTTACCGGCGGAGCTATGATGACGAGGGTAGATTGGATGTTCTGCTGGAAGGGGAGAACAGGTCAGGCGCTTGAGTTGTTTAATAAACATGAGTTAGAAATACTACCAGACTTTATCTCACGGATTGGAGTTAGCAATGGAAAATTACGATGTTAAGGATATTAAGCTTGCTGAAGGTGGGCGGCGTAAAATTGAGTGGGCAGAGCGCGAGATGCCCGTGCTGCGATTGATCCGGGAGCGTTTTGCCAAAGAACGTCCATTAAAAGGTTTACGCCTGTCTGCGTGCTTGCATGTGACAACCGAGACGGCGAACCTGATCCACACCTTGCACATTGGAGGCGCAGATGTGGTCCTGACCGCCTCTAATCCACTCTCAACTCAGGATGAAGTAGCGGCCTCGTTGGTGACTCATTTTGAGATACCGGTTTATGCCATTAAAGGGGAAGATCACGTCACGTACTACAAGCATATTAATGCCGCCCTTGACCATCAACCCCATATGACCATGGATGACGGCGCAGACCTGGTGAGCACTTTGCACAAGGAACGGCGCGACTTGCTGGATTACATGCTGGGTGGTACCGAGGAGACGACTACCGGCGTGATTCGGTTACGCGCTATGGCAGCAGACGGTGCTCTGGCGTTCCCGGTAATTGCAGTCAATGATGCGATGACCAAGCATTTATTTGATAACCGCTATGGAACCGGTCAGTCGACTATTGATGGAATCGTCCGGGCAACCAACATCCTCCTGGCTGGGAAAACATTTGTTGTGGCTGGTTATGGTTGGTGCGGTCGTGGACTGGCAATGCGTGCCCGAGGCATGGGAGCCAACGTCATTGTCACGGAAATCCAACCGTTACCCGCCTTAGAGGCGGTAATGGATGGTTTCCGGGTGATGCCAATGGCTGAGGCAGTATTTATTGGTGATATTTTCTGTACCGTCACCGGTGATCTAAACGTCATCGACAGGCAACATTTCGAGGTAATGAAAGATGGGGCTATCGTAGCAAATTCGGGTCATTTTAATGTCGAAATTAATATACCCGCTTTGGAGAGGATGTCTGTTGAGAAGCGCCAGGTGCGGCCGCAGGTCGAACAGTATCATCTCAAAGATGGAAGGCAGATTAATCTATTGGGAGAGGGACGCCTGATCAATCTGGCGGCAGCCGAAGGACACCCGGCGAGTGTGATGGATATGTCATTTGCCAACCAGGCCATGGCTGCAGAGTACATGGCAAAACATGGCGACAAGCTGGAAAATAAGGTGTATGGCGTTCCAGAAGAAATCGACCAGGAGATTGCCCGTTTGAAGCTGGATGCTATGGGGATCAAGATCGATGTACTTACAGATGAACAGCTCAAGTACTTGAACTCATGGGAAGAAGGCACTTAAGCCAGGCCATATTGACTTGAATTAAGATTAGATTGAGTAATCATGGGGCTGTTCATGGGTATCTTTATCACCCAAAGCAGCCCCAAAATCATTTTTCCCGGATTTCGCAATATATTTTAATTTGACTCTGGAGATAACCCTGGCTATAATAAGTGAAGCGTAAATTTGTGAAGGATCAATTCACGCTGGGAGGAGGGAAAACCAAAACACCTGTATATCTTCTGACGAGGTAAGTCTCATATCGTCAATCAGTATTGGCAATCGAACCATCTCTTTAGGAGGGTAATTCAAATGAATAAGACAGTTTTGGCTATACTGGCGCTGCTTTTGGTCCTCGGTATCATCATGGCAGCAAATCCATTTCCTGCGACCCTGACTGTGAAGAACAAAACCGATGGGAACGTAATTATCAGCATGGAGTATCCCTACTCATACCTGGTGGTGAAACCGGGGACAACGGGTAAGTTCACGATTGCTAGAGATGACTATACCGGGGTTGTTACCGCCTGCGGCAAGACCACGTCGGGCACGATGAACCTGAACCATAATTTGAAATTAAACTTCACTCCATGTGCATCCTGGGGAGATACCAGCGCGCCGAAATACCTGGGTGAGCCCACGATGGAGAAACCCAACTGGAATCGCCCGCCGGGCGCTGCTGATTGGAGATTCGATTACTAGATCTATCGATAAACCGCAGTCGAATCAGAATCGCTTGATTTCAAAATATTTAGCTGGGGCTTTCTGTGATATGACAGAGAGTTCCAGCTTTTCTTACATGGCTTTTGTTATAATTTTCTCATCCGATGAGGATCCGGTTCGAGAGATAGATAATCGGCTGTTTTTGGGCTGAGGCAGGTACTCTGCATGGCATCCAATGAAAACGAACGATATCTGTGGGGGTATGTTTATCTATTCCTGGTGGCTGGGATCGTGATCGTTTTCGATCAGGTGACGAAGATATTGGTCCGCTCGGAATTAGGCGTGGGGGAGAGCTGGATGCCTTGGGAGGCCATCAGCGATATTGCGGTAGTCGTCCATACCTGGAATACCGGGATGACCCTCGGATTCTTGCAGGGAACGAATGGTTTGTTTATCGCCTTGAGTGAAATTATCTGTATTTTAATAATTTTCCTTTACCCCAGCCTAATTCGCCACAGGGATATTCGCGTGGTAGGGCTGGGTTTAGGCTTAATCCTGGGAGGTGCAATTGGAAATTTAATCGATAGGCTTGCTGTGGGCTATGTTACTGATATCTTTCTGGTAAACCTGCTGCCGGTATTTAACCTGGCAGATATTGCGATATTCATCGGGGGGGCGATTCTGGCATTCAGCTTGATATTCGATCAACGCGATAAAAAAACCATGAGCCAGTTACAGAAGGAAGAGTGATGCTCGTTTTAGGTATCCCGGTCACTGAACGATGATGTCAATGAAAATGGGGTCACCAAAGGCTTCGTTTAGGTGATTGTACGCTTGCCAGGCGCTTCGATAGGCCCCTGGTTCATCCGGAGCGGTGAAAACCAATCGGAGCGACACCTGTGTGCCGCTCCGCCCAGGATAGAGGGCTTGTTCTGCATCTATTCCCATCGCGGGACCAACCATTAGCTTTAATCGGTAGCTGCTGTTCCAGTTGCAGGTGCCGCTGTTTTCCACCAACCAGCGCTTATCCATTACTTCTCCCGCCTGGACAATGCTTCCGTCGAGGATCGTTTGATCTTCAAGGTAAGTGAGGTTATCTGTACAGGCAGGTGTTGGTGAAGATGGAATCGAGGTGGGGGTAGTAACAACCTGTTCGATCGGCGAAGGAGAGAGGGATGGAGGTGGCGTAGCTGCCAGAGTTGGAGGGCGGTAGAGAGGCGCTTCGGGCTGCTTAGCGGGGAGCTCAAGCCCCAGCCCTGAACAGGCGGAAATTGTAAGGCATAGCCACAATCCCCATACGACTACCTTGGTACATCGCCTGACAGGGCTGGAGGACATTGACATAAGAATGTGTTTGCAAGACTGGTTTTAGGATTCGGTATCATCCGAACCAGGTTCATCGCCTTCGCTACCAAATGGTAGGGGAAGCGCCCCGCTGAGTGCCTGCTCGCGGATGGCGAGCTCGATCTCGTCTGATAGATCGCGATTCTGCCTGAGGAAATCCTTGGCGTTCTCGCGCCCTTGCCCCAGGCGGATATCACCATAGGAGTAGAATGAGCCGCGCTTGCTGATGATCTCTAATTGGGTTGCCAGATCAATCAGGTCACCGCTCTTGGATATGCCTTCGTTATACATGATATCAAACTCAGCTGTGCGGAAGGGGGGTGCCACTTTGTTCTTCACCACTCGTACCCGTGTGCGGTTACCGATAATCTCCGAGCCCAGCTTGATGGACTGGATGCGGCGCACGTCCAGGCGTACCGAGGCGTAGAACTTCAAAGCCATACCGCCGGTGGTGGTTTCAGGATTGCCAAACATCACTCCGATTTTCTGGCGTAGCTGATTGGTAAATACAACTGCAGTATTGGTTTGCTTGATGGCCCCCGAGAGCTTGCGCAGCGCCTGAGACATCAATCTGGCTTGCATGCCCATTGGCGAATCGCCCATATCGCCTTCGATTTCAGCGCGGGGTACCAGGGCGGCGACGGAATCAATAACAATCAGATCGACCGCGCCAGAGCGGACTAAGGTCTCCGTAATTTCAAGGGCTTGCTCGCCGGTATCGGGTTGTGAAATGAGCAAATTATCTATATCTACCCCGCAGCGCGCTGCGTAGGACGGGTCCAGGGCGTGTTCCATATCCACGTAGGCGCAGGTACCGCCTATTCTTTGTGATTCTGAGACGATGTGCTGGCAGATCGTGGTTTTACCAGACGATTCAGGACCGAAGATTTCAGTGATCCGTCCGCGCGGGATTCCTCCAACACCCAGGGCAATATCCAGGGAGAGTGAGCCGGTTGGAATCGCCTCGACAGCCAACTGGTGGGCTTCACCCAAGCGCATAATCGCGCCATCTCCATAGCGTTTGGTAATATCGCCTAAAGCTTTATCCAGTGCAATGCCTTTCGATCCAGATGGTTCTTCACTACTGGGGGTAGGTACTTTTCGGGCCATGATCTGTGAACTCCTGGTCAGGTTTATATATGGGTAAGATATTTTACTTGACTAAGTGTAGCACGGATGTTCTGAATGTCAAGGGGTGGAGGTGGGTGTATTTGTTTCGACAGGTGGCGTAAAGATTGGTGTTGGCGTGGGCGGAAATTCAGTTTTTATCCCGTTCTTTCCACGAAAAGAGAAATAGCTGACCATGCCCGGGGATATGGTGATATCGGTATTATAGGTGGTGCCTTCGTAGGGTAACCAGACGACATATTCACCAGCAGGCAGGTCGCCAATTACTAGATTCTCACGGTAATAGGGGTCGCTATTGACAGCGCCTTGATGATATGATTTTACATACCAGGTTTGGTTGGTTTGCTTGGAGCGGATGGTGACAGTCACGCCATTTAAGAGGTTCCCGCCGGTGGTCAACAGGCGTGCGGCCAGGATTCCCCATCCTTGGGGAGGCGCCAGCCATAGCTCAGGGTTGCGGCTGACAAAGAAATTATTATTACCAATTCTAACTTCGAAATGCAGGTGCGGTCCGGTGACTTTTCCGGTATCGCCGCTGAGGCCAATCATCTCTCCGGCAGCGACATACTGCCCCACCAGGACATCGATGCGGCTGAGGTGACCGTAGACGGTATAGAGAGTATCCCCTTGAAAACCGAAATCATGTTTAATGGTAATTGCCAGCCCATAGGGGTCGGTGGCGTCCTCGACTCCATGGTAGAGTCCGTAGCCTGCCCAAGTGACACGCCCAGAACCGGCAGCTAGCACCGGCGTTCCCACCTTAATAGGGATATCGATACCGGTATGGATGACGCCAGGCAGGAACATGCCCCCATAGCGGTAGTCTGCCAGCGGCCAATTAATCTCATCCGCAGCGATTGGACGAGAGAAGTAAAAGTGGTCATATAGGGTTGGCTCCCAGGGTGTCGGGTACAAGGGTGGTCTCCAGGCAGAGACTGGGACCGGCCCGGGTGTGGGAAATACGAAGCGGAGCGGGTCTGATACTGGGCTGGGTATCGTCTGTGGTACCGGATCTGACCCTTCCCACGAGGCCTGTTCTGGCAAGAGAACCACAGTGGGGGTTGGCGGTATAACTTCTTCGAAGACTGTGGCAGTAGGCTCTAGAGCCGGTTCTGAAGCAAAATCCGTGAGGAGGTTTGCTGCCTGGTTCGCCTGGCAGCCAGATACCAGAATGAGAAGAGCGACGATTGCCGAGCGGACTAACCGGCTCATGGAGTTGGTGTCAGGACTGTTGGGCTGGCAGTCCGGGTAGGGGTTGGCGTGCGAGTAACTGTCGGTGTGCTGGTCGGCCAGGGAGTGCGTGTTGGGGCTGGCGTGCGGGTAGGCCATCGGGTAGCGGTAGGTGTATAGGTAGGCGGAAGTACCGGAGTCGGGCTAGCTAAAGCCTCCGCGGGATATATCTCCAGCATAGCAGACTCCCAGCCCTGCCCATCACTGGCAACGAACGCGTTGAAGCGAGCAGCACTGAAGGCAGCTCGCCAGGTTGTTAATGCTGGCAGGCGTTCCCAACCGTAGCTGGCAGCCAGTTGGGTAAAGTCCACCCAGTAACCGGAAGGTACCCGTGCTGATAGGTTGCCTCCTTGTTCATACGCGCGCGGGTCGCCACTATATCGAGCGGAAAAATTCCAGGGTAGGTTATGCAACGGCATGCCCTGTGATCCATCCTGGAAGCGAGTGCGCAGATAAATGCGCCAGTAGGTCAGCGAACCGTATTCCTCCTGCACAACGACCATCCACCCCGCATTCATCGGTGTCGAGTTGACTGAGATCGCCCGACCAGAGTAAAGCCAATCACCCAATAATCCTGGATACAGCGGGGTGGTCAACGGGACATAGGCGTTTTCCAGATACGAGAGGTAATCCCACCCAATTAATTGGGCAAGATGACCTCTTAATGCCTGGAATGATTCATCGACCAAATCATTCAGCATCGGGTATGGCGCTTCAACATCTACTAACGAGACGACATGCTGGCGCCCGTTGGGGATATCTGATGCGGGGGTAAGCGCTATATTCCAGGCAGGGGTCGGAGTGATCTGGGCTGCCTGTTGAAACGTAGCAGGCAGGGTTTCCGGTAAGGGATAAGGGCTCCATGTGATCCCGTTGATTGCTCCGTTCAGGGCGAGAGGGGGAAGCATCAACCCATTACCCTGCAGGTAGAGTCCACTCAGATAAACCTGGTTCGGGGTGTTTAGGGCTGTTATCAGCATCTGGCCAGTTGGATCCCAGGCTACTTGATCGCCAGTGCCGGCTTCAAACGGTTGGGCTTCGGGTTGGGCAAGATCGAGGATTTGGATAGTTTGATAGCCACTGCCAGAGGCTGCCCATGCAAGTTGGGAGCCATCTGGCGACCATTTGGGATAGCTATCCAGGGTGCGCGAGCTTCGGCTGAGGTTAACGAACCGGTCGTCTATTTTGTCCAGGTCAGCTAACCATACTTCATTCTCCCCACTCCGGTCTGATACAAAAGCAATCATGCGTCCCTTGGAAGACCAGGCAGGTGCGTAATCAGCAGCGGGGTCATTCGTCAGGCGGATCGGTTTAGAATTTTCGGCTGAAGCAGAGACCGGTAAGATGAATAGCTCCAGGCTTTCTTGGGTAGCAGGTGGTTGTGGGGTAGCCTGGGCAGAGTCGCTTTTAGATACCTCGGTTGGAGTTGGCTCAACCTGGATTGGCTCTGTCAGGTAGGTTTCGTACACCAACCATTGCCCATCTGGCGACCAGGAGGGAGCACCGTCATACGCGGGAGTATCCGTCAGGCGGGTAATTGCCCCGCTGACCAGGTCTAAAGTATAGAGATCCCAGTATCCACCCTGATTTGAGCTAAAAGCCAGGGTTCTTCCATCCGGACTGATCGCAGGATGAATATAGCTCCAGGGTCCCTCTGTCAGGCGGATAAGGGGTTGGGCTTGTGGGTGATATGCGAAGAACTGAGAACTTCCCCCCTCGTCCAGGGCAAGGATGATGATGCCGTTGCCTGAGCTGGCAGCTGGCAGCTGGATCGGAACCTGTGCATCGTCTGGTACCGGCGGTGTAGCCGTCGTATCACTAATGACTCGGGATGTATGGACAATCGTCGCCGAAGGCGTTGGGCTGGATGCCGCCGCAGCTTGAGCCACATGCTCCTGTAATACGTCGATAGTTTGGTCTGAATTATCTGCAGTGACTGAATTTCCACGTACCTGGGCACGGACCAGATGGATCAATCCCGCCCCCTGACCGCTCAATCCCACGCCAACCAGTACCAGTAAAAGCACAACAAGCCAGATCAAAATCACCCGGCGGGTTGGATCATTGTTCGGTGGCACAGGTCGCTTCTTTTTGGAAGCTCTCAGAAAGCCCTTCATGTTGGTGAATTGATCAGTTTTGGTCTTGATGTGCTAACAATAATTTTGCCTGGTAGCGAATTGGTTGTTGGCATTGTAGCACGAGGCAGAATCAGCGTCAATTATGCCCGGGTGAATCTCGCCCATCAATCTTGTTAGCCTCAAGTCCGGCAGGTGAGGAAACCAGGATTACGTCCGATCGTCGATACCCAATTTGTACAGGTTATAGTAGACACCTTGTGTGGCAAGAAGCTCTGCATGCGTGCCTTGTTCGACTATAACCCCATCTTGAATAACCACGATCTGGTCGGCATTGACCAGGGTGGATAGCCGGTGGGCAATGATCAATGATGTACGACCGTGCAACAAGCGTGCCAGGGCAGATTGGATCAGGCGTTCGGTTTGAGTGTCAATACTGGAAGTGGCTTCATCAAGGATCAGGATGCGGGGCTTAGCAAGTAAGGCTCGGGCAAAGGAGATCAGCTGGCGCTGACCGACTGAGAGCAGCGCCCCACCTTCTTCGACTGGGGTATCGTAGCCTAGTCTTAGGTGCTGGATGAAATCGTGCGCACCAATGGCAGCTGCAGCCGCTTCGATTTCTGCATCGGTAGCTTCTGGACGCCCAAAACGGATATTCTCCCGAACTGTTCCGTCAAACAGGAATGGATCCTGTAACACCATCCCCATCTGGCTGCGCAGGCTGGATTGGGTTATCGAACGGAGATCGTAACCATCAATTAGAATCCTGCCATCTATCGGATCGTGAAAGCGTGCCAGCAGCTTCACCAGGGTGGATTTGCCCGCACCAGTCTCACCGACCAGTGCCACGGTTTGCCCGGGGAGGATATGTAGATTGATATTCTCCACTACAATGCCGGGATCGTCATTATAGTGGAATGAAACGTTCTCGAAACGAACCTCGCCCTGGATCGTTGGCAACTGGATTGCATCTGGCGCGTCGATAACATCTATGCGAGCATCTAAAAACGCGAAGATCCGCTCACCCCCAGCCATCGTAGATTGGAATGTGTCGAAACGCCGGCTGAGATCCCGGATGGGGTCAAAGAAGCGGTCAATGTAAAGGATAAAAGCTACCAATATACCGGGGGTGATGCTTTCTCCCAGGACTGCTGAACCGCCCACCCATATGACCAGCGCAGTTGCCAGGCTGCTCAATAGCTCAACGATTGCAGGATAGGCAGAGGCTACAGATGCTGCACGTAAATTTGTCTCAAGATGGTTGTGGTTGACAACAGTTTTGAAGTGGGTAAAGTTATTCTCTTGCCGAGAAAATGCCTGCACCACCCGCACACCGTTAATATTTTCCGCCAGGACAGAGTTAACCCAGCTAATGGCAGTCCGGACTGCGCGATAGTTTTCCCTGGCGCGTTTCTGGAATCTCGATGTAAAGATTAACATGATCGGAATGACGATGCATACAAGCATAGTCAGGCGGGCGTTCATTAACAGCATACCGATAATGATCCCAACAAGCGTAATAATATCTCGGGCTGTAGCCAGCACAGCCCAGGTAATGAATTCACGCAATACTTCTACATCATTGATCACGCGTGTGATGATTCTACCCACGCTATAATGGCTGAAGAAACTGAGCGAGAGTCTTTGCAGGTGATCGAACATGCTGGCGCGCAGGTCAAAGATGATCGACTGCCCCACTTGAGCCATCAGGTTTATCCGCAAATAGTTCATCACCCATTGGAACACACTCACCAACAGGTATAAAAGAACGGTTTGGCGAAGAACAACCAGTGACCCGGCTTGCAGCCCAGAATCTAGGGCGATTTTCACCAGGTACGGACCACTGACAGCCGCAAGCGCGCTGGCGAGCATCAAGATTAATGCTAGGATGATCTGCCCCAGGTAAGGCCGAGCAATCACCAACAAACGCCGGGTAACTTGAGGGTCGTACCCTTTGAGCTGGATATCTTCAACAGGTGGGGTGATTTGAGCCATATCAATAGGTTCGGGCTACGATTATCTATCCCAATCAAGAGGTCAGGATTCTATTCCTGGGCCTTTGGGCAGGTTGAACCGTGCAGTGGTGGGTTGATCGTCTGCGGTCATATCTGGCAAGAAGCTTTCCCGATCCCGTAATTGCAGCTCGTATATTTGACGGTACAAGCCATCCTGTTGAAGCAACTCATGGTGCTTACCACGTTCAACAATCCGCCCTTGATCCAACACCAGGATCAAGTCTGCTCTACGTACGGTGGAAAGGCGGTGGGCGATTATAAAAGTAGTTCGCCCTTGCATTAAGAAATTGAGAGCGTTCTGGATTTGCCTCTCGGTTTGTGTGTCTACGCTGGAAGTTGAATCATCCAGAATGAGTATCCGCGGGTTCATCAGCAGAGCCCGGGCGATAGCAACTCGCTGGCGCTGACCTCCTGAGAGGGTAATCCCACGCTCGCCGACGATTGTCTCGTAGCCATCCGGCAAGTCAATTATAAATTCGTGCGCCTGGGCTGCTTTCGCAGCCTGGATTATCTCTTCCATACTGGCATCCGGATTGCCATAAGCAATATTCTCCCGGACTGAAATCGAAAACAATAACGAAGTCTGCAATACGATGCCAATCTGTCTGCGCAGGCTGGTCAAATCTACCTGTCGCACATCGATGCCATCGACCAATACTTGCCCCTGGGAGACGTCATAGAAACGCGGGATCAGGTTGACCAGTGATGTTTTGCCTGAGCCGGTCGGGCCAATCAGAGCAATGATTTGGTTGGGGAGGACCTTGAGTTGAATATCATCGAGAGCATGAGCTTTTTCCTGGCTGTAATGGAGACTGACTTTGTTGAATTCTACGCTACCCGAAATCTCAGATAGGTTGATTGCGTTTACGGGTGAGCGAATAGCGGGAGTATGATCCAAAATTTCGTATGTGCGCTGCACACCGGCGACCGCCTCACCAGCCAGATTCACCAACCAAGTAAGCTGCTGGGCAGGAAGGGTTAGCAACAACAGGTAGCTGTTGAAAGCGACAATCTCACCAATGGTCATCTGCCCTTCCAAAACAAGTTGACCTCCAAACCACAGGATCAGGATTGTTCCTAAAGAAACCAGGAAAACGGAGCTGGGTAGGATCTTTGACCATTCACCAATCACTTTCAGGCGGGCTTTGTATAGCCCGCGATTGGCAGTGTCAAAACGCTTGATTTCATACGCCTCGCGGGCGAATGCTCTTACCACCTGGATCCCAGTCACACTTTCCTGAAGGCGAGAAGACAACTCGCCAAGCAGGTTGTCAACCGCTAAGAACAGCTTCCCGATCTTTCTGCCGAAATTGGTGGTAATCATCACGAGGGGGATCATCGGTAGGAGGGCGATGGCAGCCAGGCGGGCGTTCTGAGCGAGGAGAAGGGCAATAATCCCGATCATGAGAATTACCAGCCGGATCAGGTCAACGACGCCACTGCCGGTGAACCGCTCGATAGCACGCACATCCTCAATGCAGCGGCTGATCAGCTGCCCGGTTTGGGCGTAGTCGTGATAAGCGAATGGTAAATGCTGAATGTGGTTGTATAGCTGGTTGCGGAGATCAAAACCGATGTGGGCAGCAATCCATTCGCTGAGGAAGCGCTGCGCATAGGTGATGATTGCCATAATGGTACCGATAATCGATAGAATAACGGCAGAAACCACCAGGATGCGAGAATTTTCCTCACCAATACCCACGTCGATCACTTCGCGGATCAAGACCGGGATAAATAATTGCCCGGCTGTAAGGATCATGAGTGATACGAAAGACAGGGAAATCTGCAGGCGGTAGGCGTGCAGAAATGGGCGTAGCCGCCAGAGATGTTTCATACAAGAGGATTATGGCTGGTCAGAGGTTTCCAGGTTGATTACCACGGTCAGCTGATCAACCCGATTCCTTTCGCGAAGCTCATATGGGATTTCCTGGTGGTCAGCAGGCTCGGAATCATCTCGGACATAGAATAAACTGGCATTCACCTGGAGAGGGCTGATTATCTCAGCTCCACGTAAATGCAAGGTGAACTCCATCTTAGGGTCCACGGTCTCGATGATGCTGATATTCGCCAGCTCATCACCCACCGCATTGGTGATGCTGATCTCGCCACTGGGTGGTTTTTGAAAAGGAGTAATGTGAAGAGAAACGCTTACCCTGCGACCATCTGGCCAGGGGGAGGCTACGAATTGCCTGATGCGAACTTCATCAGGAGGGAGCGGAACATCTGTTGGGTCGGTGAAAAATATGTCCATATCTTCGTTATTATAATGTAGACGAGTCCGGTTTATGGTCTTTTACCGGTTTAGCCGGAGCCCTGGAATCAACGAGCGGAGCCTGGTTGCGGCTCCGCTCGGAATTAAATGTGATCAAGCAGTTTTGTTTACATTCCAGCCATGAAAGCCAATCCAACGGTGCCAGGCCCAGTATGAGTACCGACAACCGGGCTGACTTCAGAGATGATACTTTCGACTGCATTCAGACGGTTGTTCGCCATATCTAGCAATGTGCGTGCATCCTCGGGCGAGTTTGCATGCAAGGAGGCCAGGCGAACTGGCTTGCGACCGCCGATACGTTCTTCAATAATTTCGATCACCCGATTTAGGGATTTGCTTCGGGTGCGAACGCGTTCAATCCCTTCTACACGCCCTCCAGTGACCTCCAGGATGGGTTTCATATTCAAGACTGTGCCCAGAAAGCGTGTGCCACCACCGATCCGCCCGCCGCGATGCAGAAACTCCAGAGTGTCGACGGCAAAGACAACGCCTACCTGCTCAGTTGCTTTTTCCGCCAGGGCTTTACATTCCGCAAGGCTGGCGCCACTTTCGGCGGCCCGGGCAACCGCTAGCACTTGGAAGCCTAACGCCATGGCAGTTGTTTTAGAATCGACAATCTCAATCGCTGCCCCGGGTAGCATGTCCCTCGCCTGAACAGCCGAATCGATCGTCCCGGATAGCTTGGTTGAGATCAGCAAAGCCAGAATCTGCTTACCCTCATCCAGGAGGTTACTGAACATATCTTTGAATGATCCGATCGTCACCTGAGACGTGGTTGGCATAACCGTGCTTTTCTGAAGCCGGTTGTAAAAGACTTCGGGCTGGATATCTACCCCGTCTCGGAGGGTTTCATTGCCCCAGATCAACACCTGTGGAGCAACGGTGATATTCAGGTTAGCCAGGATATCCTTGGGAATATAAGCGGTACTATCGGTGATAATTGCAACTTGAGACATGATTCCTCCTTCGGGTAATAAGCAAAATGCCCTGCTAAGAACGCCCTCTCGCGGTTGTTAAACCCTGCTGGGAGTGATAAGTTACGCAATTTTCCCTGAAAACCGGACATAACTCAACGCCGTCGCTCATAGCCATAAGCCGCCAGCAGACGCTTGATGAAGGGGGGTAAATCGCCATGCTCATCGATGTGTTTACGCAAAATCGCCTCGGTTGTGGCTTGATCGATCAAACGTCGTAG
>JBFYSV010000171.1:0-5037 GCA_041301185.1 Anaerolineae bacterium | reverse complement strand
GTAAACAGATCGTCACTCAGCGCCTCAAGCTGCCAGGAGCTCAATGGATCGTTGCAGGTGCTGTCCAGACCGCTAAAGCCCGGGCGGCTTGGCTCAGCGGTCATTGGCATGCTTTGTGTGTTCGCCGCTCAGCTCTCCCCTTGGCTATCTGACATCTTTTGCGTGCACACCTGAGCAGCTGTCGCCTGGATATTCTTGATTTCAATCCACGCCCTTTCCTGGTTCTCCAGCGTACCGTAACGCAGGCGTCCATCCGGTGGCAGGGCAGCGTACTGGTTGTCGATCCAGATCACTAACCCCAGGCTATCGAGCGGCGAGATAACCGTCTCCAGCACGCAGGCATCATCAATGAAAAAACTCGCTCCGCCAGGTAGCCAGTTGATTCGGTAATGATGCCATTCTGCCAGATCAATGTGGCAATCCACACTATCCTGTTGGATAACCCGCCGCGCCACCCTCCGCATGAGGCGGGCAAAAGCCGGGATGGCAGCCAGGGGAAGCAATGGAACAGCCGCTGCCAGGATCACCGCCGGCCAGCGGGGGGAGCTAAACGTCATCGCCAAGTTGCCGAGCGCAGGCAGGTCATCACGAAAAGAAAGATAATTGGGCGGTGATGCAAAGAAAAACCAGGCAGCATTGGGCAGCGCCGGAAAGCGGCGCACACCTCCCCCCATCCCAAGTGACAGGCTGAACGGATCATTCCACAAGCCAAAACCCCATGTACCCGGGATCGCCGCCGAAGTACCCGCCCGCGCCTCCAAAGACAGGCTGCACGGCGCCTGCCATGCAAACCCCGCCCTATCCAGGGCAGCATAATCGTCTAGCTGCGCCAGCCGGTAATTTCCTTTAGGACCAGAAGGCAGCTCCAAGCGCCATATTCCTGCGCCATCCAGGACTGCCTTTGACCCTGGAGTCGTAGTGGGTCTTAGCACAATCGGCGTCTCTCAGTCAAAACGGTTCAGATATTCTCTTGATGCTATCATAGTTTCCCCTTGAATCAGGGGTGTTTTACAGCGGCGGAGGCGCTGCAAAACTCGCCAACCCGCCTTTTTAAGATGAGTTCTAGGAGCTATCTCAAAAACAGGTTTAGGAGGTGTTTTGTGGCGGCTGCGCCCCCAAAAAACACCCCAACCCATCTTTTTTGAGATGAGTTCTAGTATAATCATGGCAGTTGATGGAGGTTGTATGGAGATTATTTGGTACGGGCATTCGTGTTTCCGGTTGACCGAGCGGGGCATGGCTTCTGTGGTCGCCGATCCCTTTGATCATCGCACGACCGGATACGAAGCCCTGAAAGCAAAGGCAGACATTGTGACTGTCAGTCACGAAGCTGCCGGACATAGTTTCGTTTCAGCCGTCAAGGGCAAGTCGCATGTTTTGACGGGTCCGGGCGAGTATGAAATTGGTGGTGTTTTTATCACCGGTGTTCAAACAAACGGGCATGGAAAACGCGGGGCAGACGAGCCTTCTAATACACTATATGTTTTTGATTACGATGGCGTAACCGTGGCACACCTGGGCGATATCCGCCGCGTACCCAGCCAGACAGAGATCGAAGCCCTGGGTACTGTCAATGTAGCCCTGGTGCCAGTGGGCGGCGGTGGTGGCTTAAATGCCTCCAAAGCAGCCGAAGTAGTCAGCCTCCTTGAGCCGGGGATCGTTATCCCCATGCACTACAACACCTCCGCCAGCCAAATCAAGCTGGCACCTTTAAGCAAGTTCCTAAAAGAAATGGGGCTGGGCGAAGTAACCCCGGTTGATTCGCTCAAGGTAACCCGTACCTCTGTACCCGAGGAAACCAGGGTAGTTGTGTTGAACTACACCAGATCTTCGTAGGGAGTTGCCCGCATGGCTGTGAAATTGTTAATGACATGGGATATCCTGCCAGGCCGAGAGCAAGAGTATTTTGAGTTTGTGGTGCGTGATTTTATCCCCGGCGTCCAACGCCTGGGACTTGAGACCAGCGACGCTTGGTTCACCATGTATGGAGAACAGCCTCAGATCATGGCGGCTTTCCAATCCAGTACTATTGCGACTCTGCAAAGCGTGCTTGCCTCGCCAGACTGGGATGACTTAACTCACCAGCTACTGGATTACGTTGAAGATTTAAAATACAAGATCGTTCAGGCGCGCGGCGGATTTCAGCTCTAAAGGAGCAGACTGCCCGAGCGGGCTGCGCGCCCGAGGCTGTACTCTTTCATCCCATCGTTCCCGGGCTTTTATCAATCGACTGTATTTCGTTTTTGTATCGTGTCCCTATCCTTTGCACAGCAACTGCTAAACTGGTATTCCCTGCGCGCCCGTCGCCTGCCCTGGCGGGAGCAGCCTGATCCGTATGCTGTGTGGGTATCAGAGATCATGCTACAGCAGACCCGCATGGAGACGGCTTTGCCTTATTTCCAGAACTGGATGGAGCGCTTTCCTAACATAGAAGTCCTGGCAAACTCGTCCTTACAGCAAGTTCTTGCTGCCTGGGAGGGATTAGGCTATTACAGCCGGGCGCGCAACCTGCACCGGGCGGCGCGCATTGTTGTCGATCAATATAATGGCATGTTGCCAGAAGACCCCGCCACCCTGCGCAGGTTGCCCGGGATTGGACGCTACACCGCCGGAGCGATCGCCTCGATCGCCTTCGGTCGAGACGAGCCGGCGCTGGATGGCAATATCCGCCGGGTGCTGGCGCGCGTGTTTGATGTCCGCCAGCCTGCCCGCTCGCCAACCGGTGAGCGCATCCTGTGGGAGCTGGCTAGCCAGAACCTGCCAGCAGGACAGGCCGGGGCATACAACCAGGCGATGATGGATCTCGGGGCGACAGTATGCACGCCGCGCACACCGGACTGCCCGGGATGCCCGCTGGTAGAAATCTGCCAGGCGCACGCCCTGGGCGTGGAGGAGCAGCGACCGGTTCTGATCAAACGGGCAGAAACCCCTCACTACACCGTAACTGCGGCTGTCATCCGGCGGGGCGAAGAGCTACTCATTGCTCAACGCCCATTGGATGGTTTGTTGGGCGGGCTCTGGGAATTCCCCGGCGGCAAGTTGCTCCCCGGCGAGGACCTGGTATCTTGCTTGCAACGAGAGATCTACGAAGAGTTAGGCGTCGAGATCGAAGTGGGCGGCGCGGTGGGTGTTTTCCGGCACGCATATACCCACTTCCGTGTCACGCTGCATGCTTTTAAATGCAATTTAAGGAATGGCAGCGAGCCAGCTGCTATCCAGGTAAAAGACCTGCGCTGGGTAAAGCCAGCCAGCTTGGACGAATATCCAATGGGCAAGATCGATCGCCAGATTGCCGCCCTTCTACAAGCAGAGGCAGGATGAGCCAGACGCATCACTCCCCCCCATTTCCCGCTTGTGCCTCAGCAACTTCCCGGAGATTCTGGTCATGCTGATCGTAGACGCCCACCAGGACCTGGCCTGGAATGTGCTTGCCTTTGGTCGTGATTACACCCGTTCTGCTGCGGAGACCCGCCGCCTGGAGCAAGGCGGTGAGGCGCCCCTGCGCAACGGCGACACCCTGCTCGGATGGCCAGAATTCCAGCGCGGGCGGGTGGCAGTTATATTTTCTACGCTATTTGTCACCCCTGCTCACCGCCGGGAAGCCTGGGAAACCGTCTATTACCGCAACCCCGACCAGGCACACGCCCTCTATCGTGCCCAATTGGATGTCTATCACCGCTTGGCTGACCGCCACCCGGATAAATTTCGCATGGTGCAGCAGCGCACAGATCTGGATGAAATCCTGGCAGACTGGGAGAAGACCGAACTGGACCTATCCGATGGGGAGGGCAAAGGAAATGGGCGCGATCCTAATTCTCCAGCCAAACCCGGACATCCGGTCGGGCTGGTTGCCCTCATGGAAGGTGCCGAAGGGGTGCGCCAGCCTGCCGAGCTGGAGGAGTGGTGGCAGCTCGGAGTGCGTCTGATCGGACCCGCCTGGGCAGGGACGCGCTTTTGCGGCGGCACGCGCGAACCTGGACCGCTAACCAAGGAGGGCTTTGCCCTGCTGGAAACCATGGCGCACCTGGGCTTTATCCTGGATGTAGCCCATATGGATGAGAAGGCGTTGATGCAGGCATTGGATTTTTACCCCGGGCGGATTGTCTCGACCCATGCCAATGTCCAATCCTTGCTCAAAGATCAGGATAGCAACCGCCATCTGTCCGAGCGTGCCATCCAGGGTTTGCTGGAGCGAGACGCTATCCTGGGATTATCACCGGTGAACTCGTTCTTGTTGGCAGGCTGGAAGCGCGGCGATCGGCGCGAGTTGGTCTCCTTGCAGCGCCTGGCAGACCATATCGACAATATTTGCCAGGCAGCTGGCGATGCTCGCCATGCCGGGCTGGGCAGCGATTTCGATGGCGGCTTCGGGGTACAATCTGTTCCAATCGAGGTCGATACGATTGCCGATTTGACGAAGCTGGCTAACATCCTGGCTGAGCGCGGCTTTTCACAGACCGATATCGCCGCCATCCTGGGCGTCAACTGGCTAGAGATGCTTAAATCCGCCCTACCGGAAAACGTATGAACGGAACTACCAACCATCGAACCAGCAGCCGAACGCGCATCCGCACTGGCCTGATTGTAACGATCATCGGGTTCCTCTTCTATTTACTAGGGGTGGACCCGGGCATCTTCGGGCTGGATCGCAGTCCCGTGACCGGTTTTGTCCAGATTGCAGTGTTCCTCATCGGACTCGCGTTGATGTGCATTGGTGGCTATATTGGTTTAAACGCTCTGTGGAACGGTGAGGAAAAAACGATCGCCGCGGATATTGGATTGCGCCTGGTTGCGACCGGCTATGTGGTGGCAGTTGCGTCTGGAATGGCAGACATTTTTGGCTTCGGCAACCATCCTTTCCCCAATATCCCTTACTTTGGTCCCTGGCAGGCAGTCGGGGTGATGATTGGCGAGGCGACCATCGCACTGGGTTTCATCCTTTTGATCCCTTATCACACCATCGGCAAAGAATAATCCATTTAGGACTTACGCAGTTGGTGGGAGGATGGGGGTGTGTTGGGGGGGCACCCCCCCCCC
>JBFYSV010000170.1:0-6433 GCA_041301185.1 Anaerolineae bacterium | reverse complement strand
GACCGGCGAGGCGACCTGCCCAGCATAGTGAACCAGCCACGGCAGCCAGGCGATTGTGGCATTAATGCTCAGGAATCCCGCCCGCGAGACCAGGTAGCCACCCAACCCGAACGTCAGCCCGCTCAGCGCCTGTGCCAGGCGTCCCAAACCCAAACCGCCTGCCAGGCGAGCCATCCCCGCCGCGGCGATGATCCAGTGGGTAACCACCAGCACACCTTGCCCCCAGGCAGACCACTCCACGCCCCCCAGGCTGGAGAGAAGGAACAGCAGCCAGGTGGGTGGGTATGCCAAAGCGCTCTGGTAATTGGCAAACAAAGGCGCCCCCATACCCGAATCAGGGTTCCACAAGGGCAGGCTGCCAGCCCGGATAGATTCCCAGGCGAATTCGCGCCAGGGCGTGAATTGCAGCGCCGGGGTTCCCCAGAACAGCGCTTCACCGCGGAGTAAGACCGGTGAGAGCAGCGCCAGGGGCGCCAGCAGGAGGAGGATACCGGGAAGACCGGTTTTGATCCAGGATCGCATCGTGTATCGATTCTCAGGCTTGAACCGGCAGCTGGATCACAAACGTGCTGCCCTGCCCGGCAGGGCTTTCGACCCAGATTTTACCGCCGTGCGCCTCAACCGCCAGCTTGCAGTAATGCAACCCCAGCCCGGTGCCCGCCCGCCTGCCGGTTGGCTGGTCGAGCTGGATGTACTTCTCGAAAAGCGCCTGCTGCTTCTCAGGCGGGATCCCAGGACCGGTATCGCTCACGCCGATCCACACGGATCCCGGCAAGCCTGCCGGGCCTGTCGATGACCAGACCTCGATTTTACCGCCGCGCGGGGTGAACTTGATGGCATTATCCAGCAGGTTGCTCAGCACCCGGCGGATTACGCCACTATCGATATGCACCGGCGGCAGTTCATCTGGGCAAGTGATCAGGATATCGATCTCTGCCGGGCGGGCAAGCGGCGCGATCTGCTCTACGGTGGCGCCCAGCAGCAGGCCCAGGTCGGCTTGCTCCAGAGCGAGGGGCATGTTCCCGCTCTCCAGGCGAGCGATGTCCAGGATGTCGCTCACCAGGCTTAGCAAGCGCTCGACCCCGCGCTGGGAGAACTCCACCAGGCGGGCAACCCCATCCAGAAAGCCGTCCTCCAAAAAGCCGGGGATCGAGGTCAGGCTGCTCTGCACGACCGTCAGCGGGGAGCGCAGATCGTGAACCAGCATGTGAGTCAGATCATCCCGCAGCTGCTGCAACGCGACCTCCTCGCTGACATCCCGGAAAACCAGCAGCCACCCGGTGACCACCCCCCAGCGGTCGCGAACCGCGGTCAGGGTGCGCTCTACCTGCCGGGTGGTCGCTCCATGCAGGCTGACCATCTCCCGGCTTACCGGCGTGGAGCGCTGATCGACGATGGACTGGCATTCAGCCTGGATCTCGATCGCAGTATAACCAATGGCTGCCAGAAATGAGCCTACCCGCTGCTGGCGGGAAAATACCAGTGAAGTCCCCAACACATCCCGGGCAGCGATCCCTAAGAAATCTGCCAGGGAGCGGTTCAGGGCTACCACCCGGTAAGACAAATCCAGCAGCAGGATGCCCTCCCGGACCGTATCCAGGATGGAATCCAGCTCCTGGACGCGCCGCGCCAGGGCTTTGTCGGTTTGCGAGTAGAGGTGGGCGTTTTGGATTGCCAGGGCTGCTTGCATGGCAATCGAGGTCAGCACTTCCTCGTGAGAAGTGTCATAAAGCTGGAATTGGGAGTGAGACTGGACCGTGATCACCCCCATCAAGCGATCGCCCACCAGGATCGGGGCACCTAGCCAGGAGGTCACCGGTCGCTGCGAGCGGCTGACCCCAAAAGCACGGCGCAAGATATCGGTTTGCTCCCTACGGTCCTTGGATTTTTGGGTGCGGCGGATATGCTCAGCCAGCCCTTTCCCGCCGCGCTGGGCAGGCCAGTGGACTGTATCTCCGTTCTCTACCACCAGGGGAAAGATGATCTCGTCGCTGTCTTCATCATACAGGGCTACAAAAAAAGTTTCAACCGGCATAATGCGCGCCACCTGCTGGTAGACGGCGTACAGGACCGCGTTCAAGTCCAGGCTGGAAGTCAACGCCTGCCCGACTGCGTGCAGGCTGTCCAGCTCCCTGAGCTGGCGCACCAGGCGCTGGCGGGAGAGCGCCAGGTTGCGCATCACCAGGGCTACCAGCACCACTGCCAGGGTGAATAATGAGAATGCCGCCGTCCCCAGATTGGTGAAAGTCAGGGCAACCAGGGGGGCAAAGATCAATGGGGCGCCTTCGTAAATAAAGATGCT
Organism: Anaerolineae bacterium; assembly: GCA_041301185.1. Lineage (GTDB taxonomy): Bacteria > Chloroflexota > Anaerolineae > Anaerolineales > UBA4823 > JAQBDA01. The sequence continues at coordinate 4,131 of JBFYSV010000170.1, read as the reverse complement.
CGGCAATACCTTGAGATATCCCCGGAAGTCAGCAGATTCTCGGATCGCCAGGAACAGGCTAGAAAGGACATAATCCATCGCCAGGTATGTCAGCCCAAACCCCGCCATGGGCAAAACTAACCCCATATCGAGTGAAACCAGGGGCACCTCGCCGCCCAGGATCAAATAGATCGCCCCAGAAGCCAGGATGGAGGTGGTGTGCAGGGTGGCATTGGATGCCGCCTGGGAGGCTGCCTGGCGGCGGGTCAGTCTGGTTGGAAGACCTAACGGGACGGCGTAGTAATAGTGGATCACGGCGGCAATCAACGCCCCGAAATAAGCCAGCCAGCCCGCTGGCAGCAAGCCAAGCGCCAGAAAGGCGGCCGCGGTGGTCATCGGCAGCAGGGAGACGACCCCGCCGGTGAGCGGGGCGCTAAACGATGTGGTGAACACTACCAGGAATCCGAACAGGATCACCGGCAACCAGAGATCACCCGCCGGCTGCAGGCTGACCGTCAGCTGGATCAGCGCTACCAGCACGACCAGCGCCATCAACAGGATCAACAGGTGGCGGTATTTATTCATGCTCGCCTCTCCCTTGATCTTCAGCCAATCGGCAGGCAGCGGGGGTGGGCATCATTTCACCACCTCGTAGATGACATACGCCCCCTGCCGGATGATTTCCCGCAGATACACGGACTGGGAGGCGTTCCACTCGCCAAGCTCGGCCTCCTGCGGTCCATAAAAGACGTAATTAACCCCCAGGCCCGTCAGGATCTGCCGGCGCTCCGCTTCGGAAGTGCTCTCATCGTAATAGCGCTGCACCAATCTTTCCATCACTTCCAGGTTGGCGCTTTCAGGTCCGTGCCCGATTACCACTCGCAAAGGCGCCCAGGCAGGCAGGGCATTGCCGGTGTTATAGCTCGCCATCACCAGCGACCCGGCGGGAGCCTGCTGGCTCAACTCTACGAAGGCTGCCGCTTCCTGGGCTGGGCGGTGGAGCGGCATGCCGGGATTGCTTGCGCTGAGCATGCCGCCCAGCAGCAGGATCAGCGTTGATGGGAATGCCAGCAGGCTGGTAAAGAGGAACAGCTTGCTGCTGACCCCAGGGAATGACGCGTGGCGCACCGACCATAAAGCAACGATCACCATCGCTACCCATACCCCCTCGACCAGACGGCGCTGAACATTCAGCGGGGCATACGCCAGCAAGGGCACCGCCATGATCCATGCCAGCAATAACCAGCCAGCCACCGGTTTTCCCCGCAGCAGGTTGCGCGCCCCGAGGGGTAAGAATGGCAGCAACACGCCGTAAGCCAGCAAGTAATGCGCCAGGTGCGGGGAGGTGATCCGGTTTTGGGCAGCCCAGGTTTTCATGAACGGGTCAAGGCTGAACAGCAAAGCATTGTAGAGCAAGAAAGGGGCAGGGATCAAAACGGCCTGGAAGGCAAATCTCAGCTTATCCCGCCAATCGCGCCAGCCTGCCGGGTCCAAACGAGAGCCCAGGTACAGGTTCCTGGCAGCCAGGGCGACCAAGTACAGGCCGATCACTATTCCCATGCAGATCGCGGTCAGCGGCTGGCAGACAGCCACCAGCAGCCAAAGCAGGCCAATCCCTGCCGCCTGCCTCCAGCCGGTCTTTCCCTCTGGAGCGGTGCACCTCAGGTAAGCCAGGAGCCCCCACAGCATGGCAGCCCGGCCCAGTGCCAGGTGAGGGATGCCATAGTATTGCAGGAATCCAAATGTCTCTGGCGAGTAGAACTCGAGCGGCATGGTATCCAGCCAGGTATCCTGACCCAGCAGAAGCAGAATCCAGCCCAACCCCCCACCCAGGACAGCCAGGGCCAACCCGTACAGGCGGCGGCGTTCGCCGGGGATGAAATATGCGATCAGGTCATACGTCGCCAGGATCGCCAGGAAACCGGCGGCAAAGCGGAACAGGTGGTAGAGCGCAACCAGCTGCTCGTGCATGCCAGGGGGCGCAGCCAGCTTTCCCAGCAAGATAAATGGCAGGTAGACCAGGGCACCCGCCTGGATGGCGTTGGAATACGGCGTGCGAAACAGCCACTCGCCCGCCGCCCCGCTTTGCATCTTGGCGATATACGAGTTGCCGTCTTCAACCGCGAAGACAAAACCGGTAAAACGCCAGCCCTCACCCTGAGAGGCGAAACCCAGCAGGTAAGGCAGCGTGGTCAGCAGCATGACCACCACGGCAAAACCAGCCGCCCATTGCCTGCCGGTCAGGCGCACCCCGGCGCGCTGCAAGGATACAAGCTGCCGCTCCTGAGAGAGGCTCATACCGCCCTCCGCCTGGCCGCGAGCACGCTCCCGGCGATGATCACCACGCCGCCTACAAGGAATAGCACCAGCCCGGCATACACGCCAGCAGGGCGGAAAACGAATACAACCTGGTGCCTGCCAGGTCCCAGGCGGACAGAGCGCAGGATGGTCGCTGAAGTTTGCAACGGCTGGCGCTGCTCGTTCACCCATACCTGCCAGCCAGGATAGCTGATCTCAGACAGCACCAGCAATCCCGGCCCTTCGGCATGGATTTCTATCCGGTCCGGCGACCAATCGACCAGCTCGACGGCTCGGATGCTATCCCCGACCGGCAGCGTCTCGGGCTGGATCCAGGCGCGTGGCAGGTAGTTCAGGTTTGCATACAGGCGGGTCTCCCCAAAGCGCCGCTCCAATACCAGCCGGGGATGAGACAGATCGAACTGGGCGGCGATATACCGCACGTTGAGCAATCCCAGCAGGTCGGGGCGGGGGGTATAGGCAGCATTGGCTGTGGCTGGCTCGCCTCCGTGGAAGGGAGGCAGCGTGACGCTATAACCGTGGAGGGGCACGCCACTGGCAGTTTCCATAAAATCTGCATACGCGCTCAGCTGGAGCGGGTCTACCCCATCGGCAAGCTCCAGCCCGGAATGGATAGCAGTTTGTTGCGGCAGGCTGTAGGAGGGAGAATAAACACGGAACAACCCGGGTTGGTCACCCAGGTAGGCTGCCAGCTCAGCTGCTTCAGCCAGGACCGTCTCGGCCGGGCGCGGGCTGAACAAGGAGCGGTCCAGAGCGCCTAATTCCAGCAGGCACAGGACGAACAGCCCGGCAATCCACACCTGGCGGCGCACAAGCCATCCGCTCAGGCGTAGCCAGATCCAGCCAGCGCTGACCAATCCGGCAACCGCTCCCCAGGCATACCCGACCGGCAGCCAGCCAATCAGCCGGATGACCAGAATCGCCACCAGCCCGGTAAAAGCGACCAGGCCGACCAGGAGCAGTTTACCCACTACCACCTGTCGATCGGAAAGCTCCTCCAGCAGCGCTTGCAGTCCATAGCCAGCCAGGGCAGCCAACGCAATCCCGCTGATAAACAATAAGCGTGCTGGAACCCGCAGCAAGTCCAATACCGGCAAGCTTGCCAGGGATGGCATCCCAGGCAGGTACTGCCCCAGGGAAAAGACCAGGCTGACCACGGTAACCACAATCCAAAAGCCAGCCCGGGAGCGGACACTGCGCCAGGCGATTGCCAGCAAACCCAGCGCCAGGACAAACCATCCCGGGTACAGCATCCACTCATGAAAGCCAGCGTAATCTGGGAAGAGCAGGCCGAGCAAACGGGCGGGAGGCAGGGAATACGCCAGGCTATCGGCGGCAGACAGGTTGTTACGCGTGGAGAGATGAGTGTATTCCGCCAGGGGGATTACCAGGGGCGCGGCAAGGGAGATCCCCAAACCCAACAGGCCGAGCAAGCGCAGGGTAAACCTCACCCAGCCCGATCCAGTGGGGGCAACCGCTTCCCCACCAGACTGGCGAGGCAGCTTCCAAAACAAGAATGCCGCGTAACCCCACCACATGAAGCCCGCATAAGCCGCCCAGCGCACATCCGCCAGGATGATGGCGGCATAGATGATCGCTGGCAGCGCCCAGGACAGCCCCCGTCTCGGGCGACCAGCCTGGTCACGGGTGATCCAGGAGCGTGCCGCGAGCAAAAGCCACGGCGTCCAGCACACGGCATAGATCAGGCTGACATGCCCGGCGCCGTAATGGGCGAACAGCTTGGGCATGGCGGTGAATGCCAGCCCGGCAAAGCCTGCTGCGGCTGGCTGCAAGCCCTCGAGGCGCAGCAGCCGGTAGAAGCCCGCCCCGCCC
>JBFYSV010000167.1:0-4408 GCA_041301185.1 Anaerolineae bacterium | reverse complement strand
AACTTTCCAAGTTAGGGTGGTTACAGGTTAGACCCATTGTAATACGATACTCGGCAAATCGGCTCAGTACACCTCAAAATCATCACTGCCCCATCACCCAATCCCTGCTGGGGAGGTACCTGGTATAAAGGATTTTGAAGGCGATTGACATCTGTGGAAGGTGCGGTAAAGTACCTCCACCCCAGCATGTCGTGAGGTCAGATCTCGTGGAGAAAACGGGAGACGCACAGGCACTCAGTCCGGTACTGACCTCACCGATGGGGCAGCTCACATGAAATTGGAGGTACATTATGAGCCAAAAACAGCGCACCCATCTTCGCGGCGAACGCGGACAGGCGTTCGCGGACCGAATGCGAGGCGTTTCCTTGGACCGTATGCTGTGCGTCTCCCTGGATGTAAGTAAATACTTCCACGTGGTGATGATCCACAATGGTCTGGGAGAGATTATAACGCCAATGTTTGAAATCGACATCTTCCAAAGCGGTTTTGATCAGCTAGTGCGGGCGATGGAAGCAGCAAAAGAACGCACGCAAGCCCAGGTGGTTCTGGTGGGGATGGAACCAACCAGTCACTATTTTGAGAATATCGCCCGCCGTATGCTTGAGGCAAACTACCGGGTGACCCTGCTCAATTCGTTTGCAGTCAAGCAAAACCGTGATCAGCACATGATGCAGCGGGAGAAGACCGACGAGATCGATGTGGCTGCAATCGGGGACTTGCTCTGTCGGGGGGAAGGTACCCCTTATCGGCCAGCCGAAGGGCTGTACTTGCGTTTGCAGCAGCTGGATCGGGTGCGCTTGAGCCGGGTGAAGATCGAACGGATGCTCAAGAACCAGATCTTGGGTCATTTAGACCGCATCTTCCCCGGCCTGGTGCTGATTGGCAAAGAAGCTACCCGGCGCTACACGCCCCTCTTTGTCAGCGACTTTTGGTCCTGCCAGACCCTGCAACATCTGGTGCGCGTTTGTCCAGACCCGCACCGCCTGGCACAAATGAAACCGGACGAACTGGTGCGGGCATTTCACGCTCAAGGCTATCCGATGGGGGTTGCTACGGCTGAGCGGATCATTACCTATGCCCAGAAGGTGCTGTTACCCGACCCAGAACTGGTTGCCGTCCGTTGTGAACTCCTGCGCCACGACCTGGAATTGTTGGAGCAGGTTGAGCACCATATCGACGCACTGGAAGAACAACTGCGTGAGCTGCTCCAACAGACACCCTACCAGATCTTAGCCAGACTCAAAGGGCTGGGCGACATTCAGGTGGCCAGCCTGGCCGCAGCAGCCGGAAAACCCGAGCATTATTCTTCAGGCAGCCAGGTATTTCGCCGTTCCGGCCTGGTGAGTGGACGCAGCGATTCGGGAACCCGTCAGCGCAAGGGGAAAGGCAAAGCCATTCTCAAAACCGGCGATGTCTACTTGCGGCGTATCCTGACCAACATGGCGCTCACCCTGGGACTGCATCAACCTGTTCTCGGTTGCTACTATCAGAAACTCAAACAATCCAAGCCGGACGGTGTTGCCCGAGTGGCCACTGCTCGCAAAGCGATGGGTATCTTGTGGGCGATTGTACGTGATCAGCGCTCAGATATGCTGATCCTGCGTGAAGAGGAGGCTGCTATGTGAAATCCTGACCTGTTTGCGTCGCAGGCCATGCTCTGCACTGGCTGTCCACTTGCGACGTCAGGTTGTAGATCCTGGTTCCAGGCAGTTCGGGGGCCGACCGTCCCGTACCTTGAGGCTATGATGTTGCCGTCCGCAACGTAACCCTCGCTTTTAAGCTTGGATCGCCCCCTGGCTGTGGCGTTGAAACCCTGGATAATGTAAGGAGAGCCCCTGCCTTCGGCACGCTCGCATACCAGGATAGGGATAACAACGCCCGTCACCTCTTGATTGCTGGAGCTAGACGTCGCACCCTTATGCTGTGAGCTGAACGACCTGTGGGATCAATATCCTGGCCTGACGACTCGAAGGCTTACTTTTTCGAGATAGTTCTGTGCGTCTGTGCACATTTTGCCGCAAGACCCTTGACAACAGTATAGTAAGCTTACAAATCTTATAAAATCGTACCCCTACGGTTAAACGCCCAGAGCTAGGGTCAGCTGGAAAGAGGGTATGGCGGATAAGTCTTCTGGCTTCTCGAAGCCGGTCAAGGACTTGAAGTCCATCCCGAACAGCGCCCTACGGCTCAATACCTGAGCTTGATCCTGTTCATCTTGTTCGAAGAACACCCACTCCTGGGTATCTGCATCCAAGCGCACCTTAATGGTTTTCTCCTTATGAGCTAAACCGACAGTGTAATGGTGCCCTTTGAGGGTCACTTGCCCATTGCGATTGACCTTGCGTTCAAAGGTGAAGGTGGCCAGGAAATCATGGACCCGTTGCAGATCGAACAGCAGGACTTCCCATTCAGGCTGGTAAGGGCGACGGGGAAGCAGCAAAGCTGGATGAGCGCGTAGGGGAGGCAAACCGTCACAATCGCTAGCTCGCGACGGGAACTGCTGATTGTACAGGCACCGCTCCTGATCTAAGGCTTGCTGGAAGCAAGCCAAGTCCTGGCGGCTGTGTTCATCGTCCGTCAGCCCATCCAGGGTGCGGTGGTTGCGCTCTACTTGGGGTTGATCGGTTGGCCGGTGGGAGCGAATGAAGTTATGCCGGATCCCTAAGCCTGCCAGGTAGAGGCTCAGCCAGCTCGGGAAGGGATCATTGGGATTGCCACCCAGACCCATCTCATTGTCGGTCAGAACGCTATCGGGTAGGGTTTGCCACTCGGTAAACCCGGTTCGCAGGACTTGGCGAACTTCTTCCCAGGTTAGCTTGCGCCAGTGCAGCTTGGTTTTGACCGAAAACGCCTGGCTGGCGATCATCGCCGCTCCGTAGGGGTCTCGAATATTGCAAATTGTGGCAATACTTTCGTCCCCTAACCGATGACCTTCCTGATGATCCACCTGCCAGACTTCATGGACTGCCGTCGCAAGTGCAGGAGCCGGAACTTTGATATGCTTCGTCCAAATGCTCAAGCAGTCAGGACAATGCTGGCGAAAGTAGGGGTACAAGCGGCTGCGGCTGGGTAGAGACTGGCCTGTAAGAGCTGGATCATTCCGCATTTCCAGTAGCACCCGGTTGGCTCCCCAGCGTTTATGCTCCCGCTTGAGCTTCAGGCTGGCCTGTTGCACGGCGGGCGAAAACTGGGAGAGGATCCCTTTTGCCGGTCGACCGCGTTTACGCTCAACCAACCCGATGAGCCCCTCGTCCCGGCCACGCCGCCACCACTTACGCACGCAGGCTTCCGATAGGCTCAAGGCCTGGGCAATCTGCGGGAGGCTCTGCCCAGCCTGTTTCTGTAGGTAGATTTGCTCCCGCTCAGCTTGGCTAACTTTCCTTTGGCTCATCTGATTGCTCCTTTTGTCCTCTTAGGAGGATAAAAGAGTTGGGCCATAGGAAGGGGTACGATTTTCCGAGACTCTGGAGGTCCGATTTTATGAGATTGTTATTAGAATGGAATTGTGGAGGGGCGCAGCGGATGCTGGTATCCTTGGGTTGACGAGTGACGAGACCGCATCCGGGGAGCGGAGCGGCTGGGCGAGCCGGTGAACCTTATGGGATTTCTAAGCCCGTTTTGTTTTTTGGCTCCTCGTCGAACTCTCTCATCTGGGACAGGATCATCTTCCTGAGCCCCAATCAGTTTGTGAAACTCCGGACCCACAAATCTGCGCCCCATCCGCTTTCACCCAGGAGTGTACCATGACCTCTTCTCCAAAGACAATCCCTTTTGAACGCTATCTGGCCATCGATGCTCACAAACGTTACGTCACGGTGGGTGGCTTGAATGCCCAACAGGAGCCAGTTCTGCTGGCTCGCAAGATCGATGTGGAGGCTTATCCGCAATGGGCACAGGCCAACTTGAAGCCCGGTGATGCGGTGGTGATTGAAGCCACCACCAACACCTGGACCTTATACGATGCCACGGCACCTCTGGTCGGCAAAGTGGTCGTCGCCCATCCCTTTGCAGTCAAACAGATTGCCAACGCCCGGGTCAAGACCGATAAACTGGATGTCTTTCGTCTGGCTCGCTTATTGGCAGCCGACCTGGTACCGGAGGTTTGGGTGCCGCCGATCGAAGTGCGTGAACTGCGTACCCTGATTGCCCACCGCCGAAGGTTGGTCAAGCTGCGCACCATGACCAAAAACCGGCTGCACAGCTTGGTGCATCGCAATAATCTGGTGCCTCCCGAAGGGGGTCCTTTTGCCGCCAAAAACCGCACTTGGTGGGAAGGCTTATCCCTTTCCTCGGTCGAGAAGCTGCGCATCCGCCAGGATCTGGCCTTGCTGGATCATCTTGAGCCCCAAATCACCGAAGTTGATCAGGAGCTGGCCCGTTTGAGCACCCAGCCTGCTTGGGTGGACTA